>DVLH01000123.1 GCA_018715585.1 Candidatus Aphodomonas merdavium | reverse complement strand
GCATTTTCGTCAACTTTGCAAACGTCATGCGCACCACGCGCAAAAAGCTGCCGATGGGCATTGCACAGATCGGCAAATCGTTCCGCAACGAGATTACCCCCGGCAATTTCATCTTCCGCATTCGCGAGTTTGAACAGATGGAGCTGGAGTTTTTCTGCAAGCCGGGCGAGGATTTGGAGTGGTTCCAATATTGGCGCGGTTTCTGCCGCGATTGGCTGCTGAGCCTGGGCATGAAAGAAGAACACCTGCGCCTGCGTGACCACGATCCCGAGGAGCTCGCGTTCTACTCCAAGGCGACGACGGACTTTGAATATCTTTTCCCCTTTGGCTGGGGCGAGCTGTGGGGCGTTGCGGACCGCACCGATTACGACCTCAAACAGCATAGCGAGCATTCCGGCAAGGCGCTGGATTACATCGATCCCACCACGGGCGAGCGGTTTATCCCCTATTGCGTGGAACCGTCGCTGGGCGCGGACCGGGCGGCGCTTGCGTTCCTGTGCGATGCGTATGAGGAGCAGGAGCTGGAAAAGGACACCCGCGTGGTGATGCATTTCCACCCCGCGCTCGCGCCGTTTAAATGCGCCGTGCTGCCGCTGCAAAAGAACAAGCTGGGCGCGCTGGCGACGGAAATTCACAACGAGCTGTCCCGCTTCTTCATGGTGGACTACGACGAGACGGGCTCTATCGGCAAGCGCTACCGCCGCCAGGACGAAATCGGCACGCCCTATTGCATCACGGTGGACTTTGATACCGTCGAAAACGGCACCGTCACCGTCCGCGACCGCGATACGATGGAGCAGATCCGGCTGCATCGCGACGAGCTGCGCGCGTTCCTTGAGGCGAAGATTGCCTTTTAAACACGGGATAAAAGCTTGCGCGCCGGGAATCTCCCGGCGCGTTTTTTTGCCTCCACGCATTGCTTTCGCCGCTTGGGCAAGATTAGGCACATGCGTGCAAAAACGGCAAAGGGCAACAGCAAAAACCGCTTCCCCTCACAAAGAGGGGAAGCGGTTTTCTTTCTTGCACCGGCCGTATCCTTTACCCTGCGGTCACTTGCGGATTTCGGCGTGGAACTGATGCTCGCAACTGCGCACAACCTTTTCAAACGTGCGGTTGATTTCCTCTTCGGTCATCGTGTGGTCCTGTGCGCGCAGGCGCATGGAGAACGCCGCAGATTTTTTGCCTTTGCCAAGCTTCGCATCGCGATAGACGTCAAAGAGCTCCGCCTTTTCCAGCAAAGAACCGGCGGCGCGGCGGATGGCGGCCAGCACGGGGCCGATGGGCTGCGCTTCATCCAGGACGAACGCGACGTCGCGGCCGACGGCGGGGAAGCGCGGCAGCGGTTCAATGGCAGTCACGGGGGTGGCGAGCGCCTCCACGGCGGCCAGGTTGATCTCGGCCAAGCAGGCGCGCGCAGGCGCGTCGAACGCCTCGAGCGTAGAGGGGTGCAGCTCGCCAAGCGTTGCGACGACCGTATCGCCATGGCGCAGCGTCGCGCTGCGGCCGGGATGATAGTACGCATCCGCGCCCGCTTCCAACGTGCACTCGATGCCCAGCACGCGCAGAATTTCTTCTACGGCGCCGCGCATGCGGTAAAAATCCTGTCCCGGCCCATATGCGGCCAGCGCGGCCATGGGCGTTTCCACGGGCAGTTCGCCTGCGGGGCGGTTGTAACCGGCGAACACGCGGCCCAGCTCGAAAAAGAGCGCGCCGTCGTTTTGGCGGTTGTCGTTTGTGGCGAGCACGGAAAGGACGCCGGGAACCATGGACGTGCGCATCACGGCCGTATCCTCGCCCAGCGGGTTGCGGATCGCTACGGGGCAAAGGCGCGGATCGTCCTGGGGAAGGCCAAGCTTTTCCAGCGCGCTCTTGGCGATGAAGGAGAACGTCGTGATTTCATGGCCTCCCATCGCCACCAGCAGCGCCTTGACCTTGTCGGCAAGCTTCATGCTCTCGCCCCTGCCTCCGCGCGGTACTTCCCCGCGCAGGCGGGTGGAGACGAGATGTTCAAAGCCATAATAGCGCAGCGCTTCCTCCGCCAGGTCGGCAAACCCGTCCACATCCTCGCGGAAATCCGGCGCCTCGGCCGTCAGCGTGTCGCCTGCAAGCGTCACGCGGAAATAGAGCTTGCGCAGGATGGAAGCGATTTCCTCGCCGGGCATGTCCACGCCCGTCCAGCTGCGAATGCGCGCGACGCTGGCTTCAATCGCTTTGGGCGCCGCCGGAGCGGGATAAAAATCATAGCACTCGCCGACGACGTCGCCCGCATCCAGCAAATCGACGAGCTGGCAGGCGCGGTCGAGCGCTTCCATCGTCGTAGCGGCGCAAACGCCCTTTTCAAACCGGCCGGACGCTTCCGTGCGGATGCCCAGCGTGCGCGCCGTCACGCGCGTGCAGGCGCGGTCGAACGCGGCGCATTCAAACAGCAGCTCGTGCGTGTTTTCCGTAATTTCGGACTCTTCGCCGCCCATGATGCCGGCCAGGCCGGTCGGGCCTTCCTCGTCGGCGATCACGAGCATGTTGCGGTTGAGGGTGTATTCCTTGCCATCCAGCGTGCGCAGCGGTTCGCCGTCCTTGGCGCGGCGGACGATGATATGGTGGCCGCGCACCTTGTCCAGGTCAAAGGCGTGCATGGGATGGCCCGTTTCGAGCATGACGAAGTTGGTGATGTCCACGACGTTGTTGATGGAGCGCATGCCCGCAGCGTGCAGGTAGGTGCGCAGCCACATCGGCGACGGGGCCACGCGGACGTTTTTGACGACGCGCGCCGCATACCGCGGGCACAGGCCGGTGTCAAGCACGTCAACCCGGGCAGAGTCCGCGATGCTGCCGGGATGGGCGTTGAAGGAAATCTCCGGCTTTTGGAACGGCACGTCAAACGCGGCCGCGCTCTCGCGCGCGATGCCCCAAACACACTGGCAATCCGGCCGGTTGGCCAGGATGTCGAAATCGACTACCGTGTCGCCCAGGCCCAGGTACGGTTTGACGTCCTCGCCCAGCGGCAGTTCTTCCCGGAAGACGAGAATGCCGTTGACGCCCGCGCCGGGATAGAGCGCGTCGTCCACGCCCAGCTCTGCTCCGGAACAAAGCATGCCTTCGGACAGCTCCCCGCGCAGCTTTCC
>DVLH01000122.1 GCA_018715585.1 Candidatus Aphodomonas merdavium | reverse complement strand
ATAATCCCCATTGCCTTCGCCTGTTCCAGCGTAAGGGTTTCATTTGTGTTCAGGCGGCGGATATACCACGTGCCGTCCTCTTGATAGGGGATGCAAGTGTCGGCATAATCGTAGGTGACGTGTCCTTTTGTAAACTGAAGCCAGCTGCCATTGATCCGCACGACGGCGGCCTGCGCATTCCCGACATAATAGGTATAATGGTACACCGCCTTGAGCACGCCCCCGTGCAGCGTCGTTGTAAACGTGGCAGGGCTATATCCCACGAGCGAATAGCAGCATGTGGTCGCTATGGACTCGCACATCGCCATGGGATTACAGCAAACAATCGGCTTTTCCATACAAGTCCCCTTTCCGGATATTTTTTTCATTTTTTGTACCCGTCGACGATCACAGCGAAATCGTAACACATTCGTAATATTATGTCAATGGTGTGCAGATCGATATATCTGATGTAATATTTAGTAGTTTTATCATTTTGATGCCATCTACGTCATTTTCTTCCGGTTTCTATTATTTGCTTTTTGCTCCTGTTTCACTTAATTATCCCCATTTTCATCCTTGTAAATTACCATCCAAAGGGGGGGTGATAATAAAAGCTTGCCGCTTTTGAACATGCACTTGCCATCCTTTTCCTGACAAAAGTGCCATTTGCGCGCTGCTCCCTTGTTGCTTGCTGCGCATCCCCTCCCCTGTTTCTCAGCAAGCCTGCCTGCGCGCAGGGTTCCCAAGGGTCCCGGCTTATCACCGCCTGGATAAACTGATTCCACCTGTCCCGCAGTCCATGCCGGACAAAACGCCCGTTCTCAATGCACAAAAAATCCCCGGCATACGCCGGGGGAAAACAGGCAAAAAGAAGCCAACGCCTTCCGCCTTAACCGCCGTGGGCTGCGTGGGCGGCCGCCACCGTCCGTGCAACGTCCTCCGCACCGCAGTTCGCCCGCGCGCAAGCCTGCGGCACGATGTCAAAGAGAAACTCGATGTTGCCTTCCGGCCCGCGGATGGGGGAAAAATCCATCCCCTGCACGGTCCAGCCCATTTCCTGTACAAACGTGCGTATTTCCTCCAGCACGTCGCGGTGCACCTGCGGGTCGCGCACGACGCCTTTTTTGCCCACGCGCCCACGTCCCGCCTCAAACTGCGGCTTGACGAGCGTCAAAAACCGTCCCGTTTCGCCCATGATGGCGGCGGCGGCCGGCAGGATGAGCCGGATGGAAATAAAGCTGACGTCCATCACCGCCAGCGACGGGCGCACGGGAAACATCTCCGGCACAAGCAGGCGCGCATTCGTGCGCTCCATCACCGTCACGCGCGGATCGTTGCGCAGTTTCCAGTCAAGCTGGCCGTAGCCAACGTCTACCGCATATACGTGCGCCGCTCCCGCACGCAATAATACGTCGGTAAACCCGCCCGTGCTCGCGCCCAAATCCATCGCCGTCACGCCGCGCACATCGGCGGAAAAAACGCGCAGCGCTTTTTCCAGCTTCAACCCGCCGCGGCTGACATACGGATGGGGCGCGCCGCGCGTTTGCAGCGTATCCTCCTCGCGCACGGCCATCGACGCCTTATCCGCGCGCTGTCCGTTGAGAAAGACGGCGCCGGAGAGGATCATCGCCTGCGCCTTTTCCCGGCTTTCCGCAAGCCCGCGCGTCACCAGCGCCACATCCAAGCGTTCCTTTGTGCTCATAGCGCCTCTCTCCTCACTGTGCGCCCCCGCGCAAGCGGGCCGCAACCGCATCCGCAACGGCCTGCGCATCCTGTCCGCATTGCCTGCGCAGCCCTTCCAGCGAATGCGCCGAAGGCGGCGCGCCGCACGAGGCAAACACAAGCAGGCCGGGAATCTTCGCCTGCAGCGCCTCGCCCAGCCCGCCGTGCAGGCGGCTTTCCTCCACCACGGCAAGGGGCGCGCAGCCGGCCGGAGGCGTGTCCCCGCAGGAAGCGCTCCACACGGCGCACGCAATGCCCCGCTGCGCCAGCAGTTCGCGCACGCACAGCGCCGTCTCCACCGACGCGCCATAGCCCACCAGCGCGCCGTCGTCGCCTTCGGCAATGCGCCGCCAGCCGCCCGGTTCCGTCCCCTCGCCCAATGCCTGCGGGAGCTGTTTGGGATAGCGGATTGCACACGGCCCTGAGAGGCGCGTGCTCGCGCGCAGCATTGCCCGCAGTTCCGCCGCGTCGCACGGCTGCCACAGCGTTAGGTTCGGCATCTCGCGCAGCGCCGCAAGGTCATACACGCCCTGATGGGTCTCCCCATCGCCCGGAACGAATCCCGCATGATCGACCAGCAGCGTTACAGGCAAATTTTGCAGGCAGATATCGTGCATCACCTGATCCATCGCACGCATGAGGAAGCTGGCATAGACGGCAAAATACGGGCGCATACCGCCGACCGCCAGCCCAGCCGCCAGCCCGGCCGCATGCCCCTCGGCAATGCCCACGTCAAAAAACCGGTCCGGAAACGCCTCCGCAAACGCGGAAAGGCCCGTTCCCGCCGGCATGGCCGCCGTAATGGCCGCAATGCGCCGGTCCGCCCGCGCCATCCCGACAAGCTCTTCGCCGATCACCGACGCGCTGGAAACGCCCTGCGAACCGTTGCCGCGCGCCTTGCCGCTTTCCACAAAAAACGGCGCTACGCCGTGAAAGTCCTCCGGCTTGCGCTCTGCCCGTGCATAGCCGCGGCCCTTCTGCGTCACGGCATGCACGACGACGGGCTTTTTCAGCGCCGCCGCATCGCGCAGCGCGCGCGTCAGCTCCGGCACGTCATGCCCATCCACAGGCCCCAGGTAGGCAAACCCCAGCGCTTCAAAAAAATCACACGGAACGAGCATCAGCCGCAGCGCGCGCTTGATGCGGTCCAGCCCTCGCGCGATGGGACGGCCCAGCAAGGGCGTGCGCAAAAGTACAGATTTGACCGTCTTTTTCGCATGGTTCCATTCGCGGCTGCCGCGCAGGCGCGTAAGATACTTGGAGAGCGCGCCAACGTTGTGCGCAATGCTCATCTCGTTGTCGTTAAGCAGCACGATCAGCGGCGTGGGACGGCTTCCCACGTCATTAAGCGCCTCATAGCACATGCCGCCCGTCAGCGCGCCGTCGCCCACGAGCGCCGCGACGGTATAGTCGTCGCCGTTTGCGTCCCGGGCCCGTGCCATGCCAAGCGCCGCGGAAATGGCCGTGGAAGCATGCCCTGTATTGAAGCAATCAAAGCAGCTTTCCTCCCGCTTAGGGAACCCGGAAGCGCCTCCCTCCGCGCGCAGCATCTCAAAGGCCTTCCCGCGTCCGGTCAGCAGCTTGTGGGTATAGCTTTGATGGCCCACATCAAAAACGATTTTATCGCGCGGCATATAAAACGCGCGGTGCAGCGCCAGCGTCAGCTCCACGGCGCCCAGGTTGGACGCCAGGTGGCCGCCCCGATGCGACACCACGTCAATCAATTTTTGACGAATCTCCTCCGCCAGCACCTTGACTTCCTGTTCGGACAAGGCGCGCAGATCCGCCGGGCTATGAATCCGCTCCAGATACATACTCGTCCAAAATACGATCAGCCAGCGCACGCTTTGTCATCAGCGGCAGCTGCGTCACACCGCGTTCCGTCACCAGCGCGGCCACGTTCGTATCCGTTTCAAAGCCGGCGCCCTCATGCGTGACGTCGTTGGCCACAATCAAAGACGCCCCCTTCCGGTGTAGCTTTGCCCGGGCGTTTTCCAGCAGGTTTTCCGTCTCGGCCGCAAACGCCACGATAAACTGCCCTTCCCGGCGCTGCGCGCCCACGGCCCGCGCGATGTCGGGCGTAGGGTAGAGCGTCAGAACGAGCGGCTCATCGCCGTGTTTTTTTATCTTTTGCGGCGCACATTTGGCAGTAAAATCCGCAGGAGCAGCGGCCTGGATGATGATATCCTGTTCCCCGGCGCGGCTGAGCACCGCATCGTAAAGGTCCTGCGTTGTCTCCACGCGCACGACACTGACCCCTTCCGGCGGCGTAAGCGCCACAGGGCCGGTCACCAGCGTCACACAAGCGCCGCGCGCCTGCGCAGCCTCTGCCAGCGCATAGCCCATCTTGCCCGAGGAGCGGTTGGTCAAAAAGCGCACCGGATCGACAGCCTCACGCGTAGGACCGGCCGTTACCAGCACGCGTTTGCCGGCAAGGTCCGCGCGGGGGCAAAGCAGCGCACATGCCGCCTGCACGATTTCTTCCGGCTCCGCCATGCGCCCCTCGCCGCTCTCGCCGCAGGCAAGCGCGCCCGTATCGGGGCCGACCGTTTTAAGCCCGCGCGACAAAAGCGTGTGCAGGTTCGCCTGGGTAGCGGGATGGCGCCACATGGCGCTGTTCATCGCCGGCGCCAGAAGCACGGGGCATTTGGCCGCCAGCAGTGCGGAGGTAACCAAGTCGTCGGCAACGCCCGCGGCGGCCTTTGCCATCGCGTTCGCCGTCGCCGGCGCAACCAGCACCAGATCCGCCTCCTGCGGCCAGCGTATATGGCGGATTTCCCACGCACTTTCCCCATCGAACATCGCACAGCCGACAGGGTTCCCGCTCAGCGCCTCAAACGTCGCAGGCCCCACAAATTGCGCGGCATGCTCCGTCATCATTACGCGCACCTGCGCTCCCAGCTTTCGCAGGCGGCTGACCACCTCGCACGCTTTATACGCCGCAATGCCACCGGTGACGCAAAGCAACACCCGCCGCGACGCAAGTACCCCGCTCACAGCTCGTCCTGCGGCACGTCATGGTCGATCAGGCCGCGGTTGATTTCCTCAATGGCGATGGAGACGGGTTTCGTCTCCTTTGTGGTGATCAGCGGCTGATCCCCCGCAACAAGCTGCCTTGCCCGCTTCGCCGTCTTGACAACGAGCGTATAGCGGCATTCCGCATGACGCAACAAGGATTCTACCGTCGGATTTGTCATTGCCATGGTTTGTTTCCCTCCTTAGCCGGTTCCACCGGCTGTTGATCGTCGCGCGCAGTCCGGATCGGGCGGGCCTGCCTATCTTTTGAGAAATTCCGGCCGGTAACGCACTGTGTTATGCTTCTCTGCCGTCACGATGGCCGCCAGCGTCTCATACGCGCTATCCAGCTCGTCGTTAACAAGCACGTAACGGTAGTGAGGCAGGTAGTCCACCTCGCGCTTTGCGTTGTGCAGCCTGCGCTGGATCTGCTCCTCGCTCTCCGTCCCGCGCCGGCGCAGGCGCTCCTCCAGCTCCTCCCAGGAAGGCGGCAACAGGAACACCGTCACAGCCTCCGGCACCTTTTGCATCACCAGCATCCCCCCCTGCGGATCGATATCCAGCAGCAGGTCGCGCCCGGCCACAATGGCTTCGCGCGCTGGGGCAAGGGGCGTGCCGTAGTGGTGCTTATGCACTAGCGCCGTCTCCAAAAACTCGCCTGCTTTTTCCTTGCGGGCAAACTCCTCTTCCGTAATAAAATAATAGTCCTTGCCCTCAACTTCCATCGGGCGCGGAGCGCGCGTCGTACACGAAACGGAAAACGCAAACCCCTTTTCTTCCATAAGGCGTTTTGCCAGCGTCCCCTTGCCCACGCCGGACGGTCCGGAAATTACCAGCATCATTCCCTGTTCCAAGCTTATGTTTCCTCCTCCAGGCGATTGGCCACCGTCTCGGGTTGCACCGCACAGAGCACCACATGCCCGCTGTCCATCACAAGCACGGCGCGCGTTCTGCGGCCGAACGTGGCGTCAACCAGCTGGCTACGGTCCTCCGCGTCGCGCAAAAGGCGCTTCACCGGCGCCGAATCGGGCGAAACGATGGCGATAATCCTGCCGGCGTTAACGATGCTTCCATAGCCGATGTTGACAAAGCGCGCTGTATTATTCAATGTTTTGCACCTGCTCCCGGATTTTTTCTATTTCGGCCTTTGCCTCCACCACCCGGCGGCCAATCTCCAAATCGGACGCCTTGGAACCGATGGTGTTCACCTCGCGGTTCATCTCCTGCACAAGGAAATCCAGCTTCCGCCCCACCGGCTCCTGGGCGCACAGCAAGCGCCGGAACTGCGCAAAGTGGCTCGAAAGCCGCACCAACTCCTCATCGATGGCGGCGCGGTCGGCAAAAATAGCAACCTCCTGCTCCAACCGCTGCGTATCCACGGGGGCCTGTAAAATCTCGGCAATGCGGTCGTTCAGCTTCACGCGGTAATCTTCCGCCACACATGGCGCCCGCACGGCAATTTCCCGCGCCGTCCGCTCCAGCGCTTCAAGCTTTGCCGTCAGGTCTTTGGCAATGCTCTCCCCTTCACGCACACGCATTTCCTCAAGCGAATCGCATGCCTGTTTCAGCACGTCCACGCACAGATCCCTGACCGCGTCCTGATCCTCCGCCTGTTCCGAAACGGAAAGGACGTCCGGCATCATCACAAGGCGCATCAGCGAACGGTCGTCATGCACCTGCGGCAGCAGCGCGGCTGCCTTCTCCAGCGCGCCGGCATACGCCTGCAAGAGCGCACCGTCCAGGCAGACTTCGCGCGCATCCTCGCGCGTATTGCGGTAGTTAATGAATACGTCCACATGGCCGCGCGCAAGGCGTGCGTTCAATCCCTTTCGCAGGCAATCCTCCAGAAAAAGCAATTGTCTGGGCAGGCGAATATTCAAATCTAAAAAGCGATGATTGACCGTTTTCAATTCCAGCGTCAGCTCACGGCCATCACGCAGAAGGCTGGCACGGCCGTAACCCGTCATGCTGCGCATGCTATTCCCCCTCATCGTAAAACTAGATTATATCATTTCCCACGTTGTTTTGCAATGCATCCCGCGCTTTCTCCGCCAAGAAAACGCGATATCCACCGCCTCGCTCAACGATTTGCACGCCTTCAAACCGCGAGCGCAGTTCCTTTTCCGCGGAATCCGCTCCCTGTTTGCGCCGCATGACCACGTACAACCGTCCGCCCGCAACGAGCTGCTGCTCGCTTTGTGCAAAAAGAGCGTATACGGCGGCCTTGCCCGCACGGATGGGCGGGTTAACGGCAATGAGATCAAACAGCCCCGGCGCCGCGCCCGGACCGTCCCCGCAGTAGACCTGCGCGCATAAGCCATTGCGCCGTATGTTCTCTTGCGCCAAATGCACAGCGCGCGCATTAACGTCGCACAGGGAGATTTGCGCCTGTGGCCAGCGCGCAGCCATCACCGTTCCCACAGCGCCCCAGCCGCACCCCAAATCCAGCGCGCGGCCCGAGAACGCATCCGGCAGCGCCGCAAGCAGCAGCGCCGTTCCCGCGTCCAGCCCATCCTTGGAAAAGACGCCTGCGTCCGTTGTAAAAGTAAACGCTCGCCCGCCTATCTCCAGCGAGAACGTGCGCTCATGATGGGGCGAACTCGGCTCCGCCGTATAGTAGTGCTCAGCCATTGGCACTCCCTTCCGCCGCGCCGCGAAGCGTCCGCAGCTCTTGCTCCGTCAACTCACGCCACTGCCCCGGCGCCAGCGACGCATCCAGCGCCACCCCGCCGAACGACAGCCGTTTCAGCGCAAGCACTGTCCGTCCCCGCGCCTGAAACATCCGCTTGACTTGATGGTATTTCCCTTCGCACACGGTCACGCGCGCGCGGTCGCCCGGCGGCAAAATTTCCAGCCGCGCCGGACGCGCCGTAAAATCGTGCAGGGCCACGCCCGCCGCAAACGCTTCCACGTCCTGCGGTCCGAGCCGGCCATCAAGCTGCGCTTCGTATATTTTTTCCACCCCGCGCTTGGGCGCAAGCAGCCGGTGGGCAAGCGTCCCGTCCGTCGTCAGCAGCAAAAGGCCCTGGGTATCCAGGTCCAGCCTGCCAATCGGCATGCAGGAAAGCGCTGCGCAGTACGGAGGCAGCAAGTCCATCACCGTGCGGTGGCGCGGATCATTTGCGGCAGTGAGCACCCCCGCAGGTTTGTTCAACATCAGATGAAGCTGATCGCAATAAGCGATCTGCTCGCCATCCAACAAGACGGCGCATTGGGTAGGGTCAATGGCCATACCACCATCGGCCGCCGTTACGCCGTCTACGATCACGCGCCCTTGGCGCACGAGCGCTTTCGCCTGCGCGCGCGTATAGCGCCCTTGCATCGTCAAAAACTTATCAAGCCGCATCCCCGTCCCCCGGACGCGCAGGCGCCGGCCGCTGCGCGGTCATCGCCAAATAATACGCGGCAAACGTTCCTTCGTAATATGGCCAGAAAAAGATAGCCGGAAGCAACAGCAGCACCGTCGCAAACATCCACGGAAGGAACGATGCCTCCAGCGTAACCATCTCCAAAAAGCGCCCGTGCACCAAGCGCCGGCTGCGGCGCAACGCCTCACGCGCCGTCGCTCCCTCCTGTGATGCCAGCAAATAGCGCACCATACAGGAACTGACCGAGCCGTACAGCCAAGCAAGCAGCCCTAGCAGCACAAACGCCGGATGTATCGCAATGCGCGTGTAGGAAATCCCGTCCATCACCTCGGACGTCACCGCGCCGGGCAATAGCAGCCCCGCTGCGAACGGCAACACCAGACAAAACACATATACGCTCCGTAGCAGCATGCCCCGCACGACCCGCCAATATTCCGCTCCAAAGCAGTCGCACACGCTCTGCGGCGGCGGCAAATGTTCTTTATCCGTATGGAGCTTTAGGAAAAACGCTGCTAACCGGACCTGCATCGGGTCTGTCACAAACACCATCGCCACAAACGACAGCACCGTCATCGGCACGGAAATGCCCACGAGATAAAGATCCCCTAGCAGGAAATATTTGACTCCAAGCCCGGATGGGATCAGACGCATCGCCCAGGGGAGGATCATCGGCAACAGGCAGGCAAAAAAGCAAGGGAGCAGCTTCCCGCTCAGCTTTTCACGCACGGCTTCTTTGATGCCGCGCCGGTCCAGCCAGCCTCCTGGCATTTTGTTCATTCCTTTTCCTCCTCCGCCGGCTTTTCCTCGGGCTGCGCCGTCTGTCCTTTGCGCTGCTTTTTGCCAAAATCGTCCGGCGTTACTTCTTCATCCATAAGCGCCTCACGTTTTCTTTCAATATAGAATGCATGGCGGCACGCCAGCACATACGGGGCAATGAAGAAGGTTACCAACAGATTGAGGCCCGTCACAATCAGCAGGAATATACGAATATAGCGCACATACACGTCCGTAAGGCCTAGCAGCGTCGATAAATAGCCGATGGAGGCATATACCACCATCGAGACAATCGCCGGAGAATACCACGTTAAAAAGCTCGCGTACAGCCCGATTAACCGCCATTTGCAGCCCCGGGTAAGGCGGCGGCTCAGCCGCGGCGCACTCGCTCCATTTAACCGTGGATGTGCTGCCAGCACAATGGGCGTAAAGCTAAAGGCAATGGCGCGGTTGATGAACACCAGTGCAAACACCGCAAACCAAACAAGACACAGCAGAATCAAACCGCCCCAAACGTAAAAGGAGTTAATCAGCCCCAGCATTTCCGTGATGGGGGTAACAAAGCGCTGGCAGAGGGTATAGAGCACAAACGGGCAAACAAACGCCACCGCCGCCCACAGCACCAACCACAGCGCGCGCAGCAGCATCCCGCACAGCGCGCGTCCATAGCGCTTGGAAAAGCAGTCAAACACCATGCCCACGGATGGTTTTTTGCCGCGCAATAGCGCTAAAAAGTAGCTTGAAAGCGACGTGCGCATTGGCAACACCACAAATAAATACAGCACAAGCGGCGCCAGCAGCGACACGCCCAGGCTCCGCACGGCCGCAAAGTTCAGTTTCAACCCGCCGCCCAACAGCATTCCCGCCGTCAGCAGCAGATCCATCGACCCGTCCGTGGAAATTCCCATTGCCGCCAAATCGAGCACCTCGCTCGCAGCCGCCTTTGGCCAAACGAGAAAATAACATAGCGCAAACACGGCCGCAACCGGGATGAAGAACAGCGCGGACGCCAGCAGCGGCGCAAACCACTTGCGGTGTAAAACCCCGCGCACCCTCCTTTTCATCGCGGAACGCTCCGACATACTCGCCACAACCTTTCCGTTACATCCGTAAAATCATCTTTTTGCTAATAATATTATAACCCATTGCCTATCAAATGCGCAACCCTGCCGCTGCCTCCATGCTTTTTCTGGGAATTTTGCTGTTTTTTAAAAATAGTCTTGACAGATCC
>DVLH01000121.1 GCA_018715585.1 Candidatus Aphodomonas merdavium | reverse complement strand
AAAAAGAAATACCGTTCTGTCGTCTATAAGCGCAGGATCTCCCTGCCGTTTGCACAGGCGATGAACGGCCTTGCGTGCCATTCTCGTCTACCGGTCCAATCGCAGATTGCCAGCGAAATCGAATATTTCCGCGATTATTACCAAACGCTGCGCCCAACCGTCTTTCTTTCCTACGAACGGGAAGCGTATTATGCGCTGGACGGCAGCGATTTCCGAATAACCTTTGACGAAAACATCCGCTACCGCCAACATGGCCTTACGCTAAGTGGCTCCATTTATGGCACGCCACTGCTTACGCCAAGCCAAACGCTGATGGAAATCAAGACCTCAGGAGGCATCCCGCTTTGGATGAGCCACGCCCTCGCAGCGCGCCAGGTGTTTAAAACATCCTTTTCAAAATACGGCTGCGCCTATCAACAAATCCTCGCCGGCCGGGAGCAAGGAGGCGTGCGGTATGCTTGAGAACCTGTTTCGGGGGATATTTGACTCATCGGCGGTCAGCGTCATCGCGGCGGAGGATTTTCTGCTCTGCGTGTTTTGTGCGCTGATCATCGGCCTGCTGCTGGCAGGCTGCTATCTGTATCGTTCGCAATACACCAAGAGCTTTGTGGCCACGCTGGCGCTGCTGCCCGCGGTCGTATGCGTGGTCATCATGATGGTCAACGGCAACGTGGGCACAGGCGTTGCCGTAGCGGGATCGTTTAGCCTGGTGCGCTTTCGTTCCGTACCAGGTTCCGCCAAGGAGATCAGCGCCATCTTCCTTGCTATGGGCTCGGGCCTCATTGCGGGAATGGGCTATTTAGGCTATGCGTTTTTGTTTGCCATCATTTTGGGCGCAGCAAGCATGCTTTACAGCCGTTTCGGATTCGGTGCGGAAAAGAGATCCGCACGCTATAAGACGCTGCATATCACCATTCCGGAAGATTTGGATTATACCGGCGTGTTCGACGGCATTCTCAAGGAATATACGTCCGCATGGGAGTTGACGCAAGTAAAAACGACAAACATGGGCAGCCTGTTCCGCCTCACCTACAACCTAACGCTGCGCGAAGCCGGACAGGAAAAGGCGCTCATCGACAAGCTCCGTTGTCGAAATGGCAATTTAGAAATCACGGTTTCTAAACAAGAGACGACGGCAGGGGCACTATAAAGGAGAAAACGAATGAAAATAAAATCCATCTTCTTGTTCACCCTTATCGGACTGCTGCTTGTGGGCAGTGCGCCGGCAGAATCATTGACGCAAGCTACTCCCACTGCAACCGCAACAGCCAGTGTGGACCTATCCAACCCCTTCACAGACAGGGACAAAGAGATTGGCTATGACACCGACAGCAGTCACGTCATCACGCTGGAAGGCAGCAGCGCTTCCTGTGCATCCGACAGCGTACAAATCGATGGAAGCGTGGTCACCATTACCACAGAAGGAACATACATCCTTTCCGGATCGCTAGAAGACGGGATGATCCTCATCGACGCAGCCGATTCCGAAAAAGTACAGCTCGTGCTAAATGGAGCCACAATCGCCAGTTCCACCTCCGCAGCCATTTATGTGCGCTCAGCGGATAAAGTGTTTCTCACGACGGCAACAGGCACGGACAACACACTTTCCAACGGCGGTGAATACATCGCCATTGACGACAACAACATTGATGCCGTCGTTTTCTCAAAAGCGGATTTAACGCTGAACGGTGCTGGGACGCTGACGGTTAACGCTGCCGCAGGCCATGGCGTCGTCTCCAAGGACGACCTCGTCCTCACAAGCGGTACATACGCTATCACCGCCGCAAGCCATGGGCTTTCCGGCAAGGACAGCGTACGCATTGCAAACGGCACATATACCATTGCCTCCGGAAAGGACGGCATACATGCCGAAAACGAAGACGACATCAGCCTAGGCTATCTATACATCGCCGGCGGTGCTTTTGCAATCGATGCTGACGGTGACGGGCTCAGCGCCAGCTCCTACCTGCTGATTGACGGCGGCACGTTCGACATCCTGGCCGGCGGCGGCGCTGCCAACGCGCCCGTTCAAACCAGCGCCTTTCCCTTTGGCCAGCGCGGTGGCATGTGGGCGGAAGAATCCACAGAAACGTCCGATACCACAAGCACCAAAGGTATCAAGGCCACAACCGACTTAATCCTGAACGGCGGAACATATGCCATCGACACAGCCGACGACGCCCTGCACTCCAACGGCAATGCGACGCTTAGCGGCGGTAGCTTCACCCTGGCCACGGGCGACGACGGTATCCATGCCGACGCCGCCGTCCTCATCACAGGCGGTGAAATTGATATTACACAAAGCTATGAAGGCATTGAAGGGCTTAGCATCGACATTACCGGCGGGACCATTTCGCTGCTTGCCAGCGATGATGGTCTCAATGCCGCAGGCGGCAACGATAGCAGCGGATTTGGCGGCCGCGGCGGCGATATGTTTGCCGTCACGGAAGGGGCGTACATACGCATTTCCGGCGGCGTGTTGCACATCGACGCTTCGGGCGATGGGATCGATTCAAACGGCGATCTGTTTGTCACAGGAGGCGAAACATACGTTTCCGGCCCGACGTCAAACGGCGACGGCGCGCTCGATTATAACGGCAGCGCATCCATCAGCGGAGGCATCTTTCTTGCAACGGGTTCTGCGTCGATGGCGCAAAACTTCGGCGAGACTTCCACGCAGGGCGCTATTATGGTAAACACGGATTCCGCCACCGCCGGCAGCACCATTGCTTTATACGACGCCGAAGGCGCCGAGCTCATTTCCTGGCAAGCCGAAAAAGATTACAGCAACGTTATCATCAGCTGTCCGCAGCTCGCTTTAAACCAAACCTATACGCTTGTTGCGGGCAGCTACGTCCAGGAAATTGCTTTAGATAGCCTGATATACGGCTCCGGCGGGCGGTTTGGCGGCGGCTTTGGCGGCGGTTTCGGCGGCGGAAACCGGGGCGGGAACCGAAGCGAAAGGCCGTAGCGAAAAAAATCTTTGAAAAGCCTAGGTTCAGCCCCAACGCCTTCCCCTTTTTGAAAGCAGAGCCGTTTTGCGGCCATCGTTCATGCCCGGACGGCGGCCGCAGGCGGCCGGCCATTGAACCGCAGCGTTTGCAGCAACCTGCGGCACTTTTTACCGAAATCAGCATTCCCTCTTCGGCTTCCGAGCCGTTTACTTCCCGCCGGCTAAAGCGGGCGGCAGAAAGGAAAACGATTGAGACGTTTTTTTATCGAACATTGGTGGGCCGTGGGATATGGCTGTTTGTTAACAGCGTTCACCGTCTATTTGATGCTGGATACGTTCTGGATCGCCAGAATCTATCATGCCCTTCCGCAGGGACAGAGCGCCCAGCCATCCGGCGTACAGCAACCCGCTACGGCGCCCCTCCTTACCGATACATCCTATACCGATGAAAACATCACCATCACCCTCACGCAATACCGCCAGCATGATACCGACGTCTACGTCGCGGACGTCCGCCTCTCCAGCGCCAAGTATTTAAAAACTGCATTTTCACAAAACGCCTACGGGCGCAACCTCACGGCTAAAACATCCGAGACAGCGGCGGAGGTGGGCGCAATCCTGGCAATAAACGGCGACTATTATGGCGCGCAGGAAAAAGACTATGTGCTTCGCAACGGTACAATTTACCGCAACACCCCCGTCAGCGGCAGAGAGGATCTGGCTATTGATGCAAACGGTTCGTTTAAAATTATCACCGAAGACGAAACGACGGCGGAAGAGCTTCTATCGGACGGCGTGGTTCAGGTTCTTTCCTTCGGCCCGACGCTCGTTGTCGAGGGCTCCGTGGCCGTCACAGAGGAGGACGAGGTAGGCAAAGCCAAAGCCAGCAATCCCAGAACGGCCATCGGGATCGTCGATGCGCTTCATTATCTTTTCGTCGTTTCCGACGGCCGCACAGAGCAAAGCGCCGGCCTAACGCTGGCGGAATTGGCAACGTTGATGGTTTCCCTCGGCGCCACAACCGCCTACAACCTCGACGGTGGCGGTTCTTCTACGATGGTTTTCAACGGCGAGGTGATCAACACCCCGACCACAAACGGACGAACCATCCAGGAAAGGAGCGTAAGCGACATTGTCTATATCGGTTATTGACGGCGTGCGCCTGAAAATGGCCAAAATAGGCGGCGCATATATGTTCTTTTCCATCGCATGCGCCCTCTTCGGCGCGGTATACGAGCATTTCAGTCATGAAGTTTTTTCCTACGCCATGGTCTATGCCTTTTTGATTCCACTGCTCGGCGGCGCCGCGCCATTTTACGCCCTGGCCTTTTCCCGGGGCAAAGTGCCGGGAAAAGCCTCGCGCCGCGCATATCATTCCGCGCTCGCAACGTTGACGGTTGGTTGCGCTTTGCAAGGCGTGATGGAAATTTATGGTACGACAAACCGCCTCCTGTCGGTCTACTGGATCGCCGGAGGCATACTTTTGCTTTGCGCGTTTTTGCTTTACTGCTTGCTTGACGGCGAAGGAAGCGCAAAGCCGCAAATCGATACGCATCAGGGAGAACGCCATGGACAGCGAAGCATATTACGGTAGCGCGCTCCCCACCTTGCGCTGGGCGGAGCAATGCCTGCTCGGCATCGTCGGGCAATACCCCGCGCAGGAGACGGTAGACGGCGTGCAGCCAATCCTCTATTGCAAATCCAGAATCAAAAGCCCACAGAGCATGATCCGCAAACTTTCCTCGCGCGGCTTGGCGACGGACAGCGGCACGGCGCTGGCAAAGATGCATGATGCGGTGGGCGTGCGCGTTGTCTGTTCCTTCGTGGATAACGTTTATGAAATTGCCGGATGGCTCAGCAGGCGCCCCGAGTTTACGATTATTGGCCGCAAGGATTACATTGCTTATCCAAAGGAAAACGGCTATCGCAGCCTGCACTTGATCGTGCGTTTTTTCAACTGTCCCCGGGACGATCTCACCGCAG
>DVLH01000120.1 GCA_018715585.1 Candidatus Aphodomonas merdavium | reverse complement strand
TGCTGTGCTGCAAGAGCACTTGCCGCAGGGCTATTTGCAGGAGCTTACAGCGCTGAGCGCACAAGAATAAAGGAGATAGGAACGATGGCGTATATTGAATTTCGAGACGTATGCAAGGTATATTCAATGGGACAGCACGAGATTCACGCGCTGGATCATATTAGTTTTACAATTGAAAAAGGGGAATTGTGCGTAATCGTTGGCCCCAGCGGTGCAGGCAAGACGACGCTTTTGAACATCCTGGGCGGCATGGATACGGCAACCTCCGGCCTGATCCTTTTGGATGGGCGCGAGATTAGCAGCCTTTCCACACGCCAGTTGACCGAATACAGGCGCACGGACGTGGGGTTCGTGTTCCAGTTTTATAACCTCATGCAGAACCTGACGGCGCGTGAAAACGTGGAGCTTGCGGCGGAGATTTGCCGCGATAGCCTTGATGCGGCGGAAACGCTCAAAAGCGTCGGCCTTGAGGAGCGCATGAACAACTTTCCTGCACAGCTTTCCGGCGGCGAGCAGCAGCGCGTCTCCATCGCGCGTGCGCTGGCGAAGAACCCGAAGATGATCCTCTGTGACGAACCGACGGGTGCCCTGGATTACAATACGGGCAAGGCTGTGCTAAAACTGTTGCAGGATACATGCCGCAACACGGGAAAGACAGTGCTTATCATTACGCATAACAGCGCCCTGACGCAGATTGCCGACCGCGTGATCACCATCAAAAACGGCACGGTGGTGCGCGCACAGACGAACGACGCTCCTATGCCCGTGGAAAGGATTGAGTGGTAAGCGTGACAAAGACCAGAAGGAAGGATGTTTTTCGAGGCATCCGCGCAAGCATCAACCGTTTTTTGTCCATCCTTTTCATCGTCGCGCTTGGAGCGGGTTTTTTAGCAGGGCTTTTTGCTACCACGCCGGATATGCGCGAGACGACGGATGCGTACATGGATGAATACAATTGGTATGACTTCGATATCAAGGCGACACTCGGGCTGACGCAAGAGGATGTGGACGCCCTTGCTGCGCTAGATTGCCTTGCACAGGTGCAGCCGGCCAATGTAATGGATATGGTGCTCACCGACAAGAACAATAGCGACTATGCTGCCCGCCTATACGCCTACTTTGACCAGGAGGGGAAAACGCCGCTTAACCAGGTGGAACTTACGCAAGGACGCATGCCCCAAAGCGAGTCCGAGTGCGTGCTGCAGGTTTCTGGCGGCGGTTACGCGGGCAACAGCATGCCGCAGCCGGGGGACGTGCTGACGTTGGCGCAGGCGAACAAGGACTATGACGAGCTGGCCGATTCCATGGCGGCGACAGAGCTGACGGTAGTGGGTATCGTGCAAAGCCCCATGTGCATCTCCATCGCGTCTGATTCCACGACGGTTGGCTCCGGTTCGCTTGCACTGCACGTCTATGTGATGGAAGATTTCTTCGAAATGGACGATGGCATATACACCGACGCCTACCTAACGGTTGCCGGTGCCAAGGAAGTCAATACGTTTGACGATGAGTATTTTGCGCTCATCGATGCCGCGGAAGCTACGCTGGACGCGTTTGGCGAGGAGCGCGCCGCACTGCGCACGCAGCAGCTGCGCCAGAGCGCACAGGAGGAAATCGACAGCGCGCAGGATGCGCTGGATGCGCTTGAGCAGCTTGCCGGCACGCAGGAAGCGCTCTTGACCGACCGTGCGCAGCGCGCCATGCAAACCTCACAGGCCGCTCCTCTGTTGGCAATGTCCGGTACGAACGAAGGAGCGGCGTTAGCCGGGGCGCTGGCTGAGGAGGCGCAGGGCGTTCAAACGGCGCTGGAGGAAAAACAGGCAGAAGCAGAAGAGAGCGAAAGCGAGGACGCCCTTCAGGAGCAGAGGGATGCCGTTGCGGACGCGCAAGCGGAGCTGGATGCACTAGAAGATGGCGTATGGCTCATTAACACGCGCGAGGATTCCGTAGGCTTTTCCAGCTATCAAAGCGATGTGGAGAAGGTTGCGGCCCTTTGCAAGGTGTTCCCGATGTTCTTCTTCCTGGTGGCGCTGCTGGTGGCATTGACGACGATGACCCGCCTGGTAGAGGAAAACAGGACGCAGATCGGTACGCTCAAAGCGCTCGGTTTTTCCAACGGGCAGGTGCTCTTTGAGTATTTGCTCTATAGCTTCCTTTCATCGCTGCTTGGATGCGCGCTTGGATTTATTGGCGGGTTTAAGCTGCTGCCGGCCGTCATCAGCGACGCTTATGGGATGATGTACGTGCTGCCAAAGACGGTCACGCCTTTGCGGCCGGACATCATGCTGATCATCGCGCCGGTTACGATTGGCTGTATCTTGCTTGCGACGCTATGGGCCTGCTTTAGCGTGACCCATGCATGCCCCGCTGTCCTGATGGTCCCCAAGGCCCCTGCGCCTGGCAAGCGCATTTTGCTGGAGCGGATCCCGTTTTTCTGGAACCGCCTGACGTTTACGCGCAAGGTTACATGCCGGAACCTGTTCCGCTATAAAAAGAGGCTATTTATGACGGTGATTGGCGTTGCGGGATGCAGCGCGCTGCTGTTGGCAGGGTTTGGCATGCGCGATTCAATCCATGATATCGTGGATATCCAGTTTGGCGAAATTGAACACTACGACCTCATGCTGCTGCTGGATGAGCCTGGCGAGGCACAAAACGATCCGGCTGTCGTCTCTTTGCTGGAGGATTCGTCCATGATTGCGGATTCCCTCTTTGCGCTCAATGAGACAGGAAACGTCATTTTCAAGGGCGAAAGCTGTTCCGTCACGATGTTTGTGCCACAGGATGCACAGGAATTGTCAGACTTTGTAACGCTTCGGGAGCGCCTCTCCGGCGAGCCGATTGGCTTCGGGGAGGGAAGCGTTGTGTTGACGGAAAAACTGTGCGAAACGATGGGCATTAAGGTGGGCGATACCGTCACGCTCGAGGATAGCGACGGCCGCCAAGGGACAGCAAAGGTGACGGGCATTACGGAAAACTATATCACTGCCTATGCCTACGTTAGCCCGGATGTGTATCAGTCGCTCTTTGGCAAGCCCGCCGAATATGCTTCCGTCTTTTGCCAGCTGAGCGAAGGCACACAACCCGAAGATGCAATGCGCAGCGCGCTTTCCAGCGGGCATGTGCTCTATACGCGCTCTACGCAGAACATACAGGATACGTTTGTGGACACGGTGGGCAGCATCGACGCAATCGTCCTGGTGCTGATCCTTGCGGCGGGCATGCTGTGCATCGTCGTGCTCTATAACCTCACCAACGTCAACATCTGCGAGCGGCGCAAGGAGCTTGCGACCATTCGCGTGCTGGGATTCTACGACCGGGAGGTGGAGCGCTATATCTTCCGCGAGACGAACCTGCTCAGCTTCTTTGGCGCAGTGCTAGGGCTTGGATTTGGCATTTGGCTGCACGCGTATGTCGTCAAGACGGTCGAGGTGGATGCGCTCATGTTTGGCCGCGTGATCTCGCCGATGAGCTACGTCTATTCGCTGGTAATCACGATGATCTTCACCCTTTTTGTCAACCTGATCATGCGCTCGAGCATCCGCAAGGTGGACATGGTGGAATCAATGAAAGCAAACGATTGACCTTTTACCGCCGCCGGCGGTACGGAAGGGCAAAGGCAAAGCGCCGCTTTGGGGCGCCCGCGCGGGGACGCGCGGACGGCCGCAGGCGGCGCTTTTTTCATGGCAGGGCGCTTGTGGCACGCCCGTGCGGCGGGTCAATCGAACCGCTCGATGTTCAATGTGGCAATGGCCGACTGTGAAGGCGCGCCCGTGAGCAGATCCTGCGGCGCAGGGATAAGCAGCATATAGCCGTCCCTGCCAAAGCGCGCCCGGTACCCCTGCGCGTATTGCTGCTCCACGGCCAGGTGCTGCACCTGGCCGATGACCATCGCCGTAATGCCCGCGCCGCTGAGATCCAGCACCTGCGTAAGGCGGCACTCCAGGGTAAGAAAGGCTTCCTCGATGAAAGGCGCGTGGATTGTTTTGGCGTTTGCAAGCGTAAACGCGCCGGTGATGAACTCGTCTGCGCCGTATTCGTTGTGGCGGATGGTGTCCGTCAGGTTGTCATAGTAGCGCAAGGGAAGAAAATTGATGCAGAAGCATTTCTCCCTTTCAATGTTTGCAAACGTGTGCGTGTGCCGGTAGAGGTTGCCCAGCACGGCAAAAAAAGCCGTCTTGTCGCCGTGAAAGCAGCTCCAGGCATGGAAGCAGACGTTCGGCTTTTCGTTGGCTTTCCAGGTGGTGATGGCCAGCAGCACGGACGGAATGGCGGCCGCCGTTTCAAAGTGCGAAAAAAGTTCAAACTCCTCCGGATAGGCCGCCTGAAAATACTGCGGAAAATCCGCGCCGATTTCGATTTTCATGGTTGCTCCTTTCACGGCTGCCGGCGGCAGGCTGGCTGCTGCGCCATGGTTGGTCTATTCCGCTTCCAACGGGAAACGGATCAGCTTTTGATCGCGCTGTGAGCGGTAAATGGCCTCGAAAAGCTCCACCGTCTTGCGCCCGTCCTCGAGCGTGATCAGCGGCCGGTGGCCGTCGAGGATGGCGCTGAGGAAATCGTCCAGCTGCTGGCGGTGGTAATAGTACATGCTGTCCACGGAGCGGAAAAAGTCGCCGTCCTCCTTTTGCCAGACGGGTAAGAGCGCTTCTTCGCCGGGGACGGTCCACAAATCGTTGATGGGCGGCTCGGTAATCTCCGAAACGCCGGCGATGAACATCGCTCCCCCGTCCGTCTGCACGCCGATGGAAGCGCCGTTGGAGCCGTGAACGCGCACGTTGCCAAAGAGCGCCGGGTTTTGCGCGTTGGAGACGCAGAGGGTGCCCAGTGCGCCGGAGCGGAAGCGGATTACCGCCACGGCCGTGTCGTCCACCTCCAGCTGCGGATGGTTGAGCGTATCCCACATGCCAAAGAGCGATTCCACCTCGCCCATATACCATAGCAGCAGGTCAAACTGATGCGGCGCCTGGTTGACGAGCACGCCGCCGCCCTCGCCCTTCCACGTGCCGCGCCAGGGGTCGGAGCGGTAGTAGTCCATGTCGCGCCAGCCGAGCATGTTGACGCTGCCCAGAATGGGCTTGCCGATTTTTCCCGCGTCAATTGCTTCTTTAACGCGCAGCGAAGGGCGGTAAAAGCGGCGCTGGCAGATGGTCGTGCCCACAACGCCGGCGGCGTTGGCGGCGGCGATGATAGCGTCGCAATCGCGCAGCGAAACGGCGAGCGGCTTTTCAATGGCGATATGCACGCCCAGCTGCGCCAGGCGCACGGCCGTCTCCACATGGTTGGGATGCGGCGTACAGATGGCGGCGGCTTCCACGCCGCATTCGCGCACCATCTTTTCCAAATCGTCGTAGGGGCGGATGCCGTATTGTTCGGCGAATGCCTGCGCGCGTGGCAGGCGATGGTTCCA
>DVLH01000119.1 GCA_018715585.1 Candidatus Aphodomonas merdavium | reverse complement strand
CGCCAGGCGTCCAATCTCCCCTTGTCCGCCATGCCGACGACGAACAAGCGGCGTTCCGCCCGCGTCAGCGCCACATAGAGGATGCGCGCTTCTTCCGCCACGTCCTCGGCATGGCGGCAGGCAGCGATGGCCTGCGTGGCCACCGTCGGCGATTGTGCGCGCAGGTATGGGTTGACGGCCGGGGCCGCCGCGCCAAGCCCGTCGTGCAGTGCCAGCAGGCCGTCCCGCGCCGCGCCGAAGCGGTTGCCCGCCCCCGCGACGAAAACAACCGGGTATTGCAGTCCCTTGCTTTTGTGGATCGTCGTCACCCGCACGACGTCCTCATCCTCCGCCAAAGCGCGCGCTTCCAGGCTCTCGCGCGCGGAAATGCGTTCGATCATGCGCAAAAAGCCGCTCAGCCCGCCAGAGCGCTCGCGGTCATATTTCTCCGCCAGCTCCGCAAGCATGCGCAGCCGGTTTTGCCGCTGTGCGCCGCGCTCCAGCGCGCCCGCGCGCGCATAAAGCCCCGTTTCGTCGTAGATGCGGTAGATCACCTTCTCCAGCGAAACGGCGCGGGCAAGCGAGCGCCAGGCATCCATGCGGGCGTAAAAACCGCGCAGCGCGCCGGCAAGCGCATCGTCCTCGCCGAGATATGCGCGCACGGCGGCCTCAAACGGCCCGTCCGGCGTGCGTTCGCGCACCTTGGCGAGCGCCTCGGCGTCCAGGCCAAGCGCCGGGCCGCGAAGCGCCGCCACCAGCGGCACGTCCTGGCGCGCGTTGTCCATCACGCGCAAAATGGCAAGCGCCGACTGCACCTCCGGCTGTGCGAGCAGATCCTCACCCAGCTCCGTCACGGCGGGAATGCCGTGCGCGCGCAGCACGTCGATGATCTGCGGGGCACGCCCTTTGACCGAGCGCATCAGCACGGCAATGTCGCGCAAGCGCAGCGACGGGTCCTGCGCGCGCAGCGCCTCAATGCGCCGCGCAATCGCTTCCGCCTCCTGGCGCGTTTTCTCGCGCTCCTGCGGGGAAAGGGCATCCTCCTCCCCTTCCGCCTGCGCATCGCCACAAAGCACGAGCAGCTCCGGTTCCGCTCCCGGGGCGGCATCCGGCACGCCGGGAAAGAGCTGTTCCGCTTGCGGATATTCGATTTCCATCGCCTCGCCCGTAAACACGGAGGCAAACACGTCGTTGATGGCATGCAAAATGGCGGGCGAGGAACGGAAGTTGGCGTTCAGAGCGATTTTTCTGTCGTGCACGCCATCCTCGGCGGAAAACGTGCGCAGCTTGTGCAGGAACAGCGCGGGCTGTGCCTGGCGGAAACGGTAAATGCTCTGTTTAACGTCGCCCACGAGAAAGAGGTTGTCCTCCCCCCGCACGCGGTTGATCAGCGCCTCCTGCAAAAGGCTTGAATCCTGATATTCGTCAACAAAAACGTAGCGGTAGCGCGCGCGCAAGTCCGCTTGTACGCGCGCATCGCCCAACGCCTTGAGCGCACGGCGTTCCAGGTCGGAAAAATCAAGCAGGTTGCGCTCCGCCTTTTTTTGCAAAAAAATCGCGTCAAAACGTGCCGCCGCATCGGCAACGCCCTCCAGAAGCGCTTGTCCTTCCCGCAGCAGCGACGCGGCGGCCTCCGGATCGCGCAGCGGCTCCAGCCATTCCATCGCCCGCTTGACGGCATCCTTGCCCGCCTCGCGCAGCGCAGCGTATTCCGCTTCCGTTTCCGGGTTCGCGTCCTTGGGCCGCGGCGGCTTGCGCGCAAAGGACGGCCTGGGAAGGCCGAGCAGCGCCTGCGGATCGCCCGCCGCCGCAAGGTACGCCTGCACGAGCGAACAGTCGCTCTGCGCCGTCCGCTCATAGCTGCCTGCGCGCCCGGCAAGCGCAAGCGCGCGGCGAAAGAGAACCGCCGCATTTTCCAGCTCCACCGCCGCCTGGCGGCAAAGCGCCCGGCCAAACGGGGACCGGGCGAGCGCCTCGCCGGAGAGCGCGTGCAGCGCAAGGCTGTCGCGCAGCCATGCAACCGGGTCCGGCCGGGACGTCAAAACCGTATGCAGTTGCAGCACCGCGTCGGCAAGCTGCTGCTGGGAAAGGCACAGCGACGCATAGGCAAACCCGGGCGTGGGTTCGCCATAGAGCGCCTCCAGCGCCTCCGAAAGCGCCGCTTCGCGCAGCAGCGAAACCTCCGGCCCTTCCCCCACGCGAAAGAGCGGATCGACATCCGCCGCCTCAAAGTACGCGCGGCATACCTGGCCGCAAAAGCCGTGCAGTGTCGTAATGTCGGCGCGCTCCACGCGCAGCGCCTGTTCGCGCAACCCCTGGGCATACAGGCTTTCCAAAATGCGCGCGCGCATCTCCGCCGCAGCCGAGCGCGTGAACGTCATCACCAGCATGCGCTCCAGCGGCACGCCCTCGCGCGCGAGCGAAACGACGCGCGCGGCGAGCACGGCCGTTTTGCCGCTGCCCGCCGCCGCAGAAACAAGCAGATTACAATTTCTGGATGAAATCGCATCCTGTTGCGCTTGCGTATATTGCATTTAATCCCTAACCTTCGGCTTTCTTGCGGCCAGCGTCTGGTCCGGCCGTCCGCAGGGCGTTGTGACGGGATAGCGGGAAAGCGCCGCCACGTCCTCGCGCGCCTCTGCGGCCAGCGCGAGCATTGCGTCGCAAAACGCGTCGAGCGTTTCCTTCCCCTCCGTTTCCGTCGGTTCAATCATCATCGCCTCATGGACGATGAGCGGGAAATACACCGTCGGCGGGTGCATGCCGTGATCGATAATCCCCTTTGCTACGTCCGTCGCCGTCAGGCCATGGATGTTCGCCGTGGAAAGGACGAACTCGTGCATGCATGGCCGGTCAAAATCGACGCGGTAGGCATGCTTGAGGCGCGCCATTACATAGTTCGCATTGAGCACGGCCGTCTCGCTGGCCTGGCGCAGCCCGTCGCAGCCGAGCTTGAGCAGATACGCCATCGCCTTGACGCATACGCCGAAGTTGCCATAGAACGCGCGTACCTTGCCGATGGTGTCCGGCAGGTCCATCTTGAGCGTATAACGCCCGCCCTCGTAGGTGACGGTTGGCCGGGGCAAAAACGGCGCAAGCGCCTGCTTGCACCCCACGGGGCCCGCGCCGGGGCCGCCGCCGCCGTGCGGCGTGGAAAAGCTCTTGTGCAGGTTCAGGTGTACCACGTCAAACCCCATATCCCCCGGGCGCGAAATACCCATGACGGCGTTCAGGTTCGCCCCATCGTAATACAGGAGGCCGCCCGCGCCATGCACGATCTCCGCCACCGCCTCAATGTTCCGCTCAAACAGGCCGAGCGTGTTGGGGTTGGTCAGCATCAGGCCCGCCGTATCGGGGCCTGCCATCGCGCGCAGCGCCTCCAAATCGACGCCGCCGTCCGGCGCGGAGGGCACAACGGCCACCGTAAAGCCGGCCATTGCCGCGCTGGCGGGGTTTGTGCCGTGGGCGCTGTCGGGCACGAGCATTTTGCGCCGCTGCGCAAGCTCGCCGCGCTTTTGAAAATACGCGCGGATGAGCAAAAGGCCCGTCAGCTCGCCATGGGCGCCCGCCGCAGGCTGCAGCGTCATCGCGTCCATGCCGGTAATCTCACACAGCGCGTTTTGCAGGTCGTAACAAAGATGCAGCGCGCCCTGCATATCCTTTTGCGACAGCAGCGGATGCAGCTTAGCAAAGTAGGAGGCCGCCTGCTCGTTCATACGGGGATTATATTTCATCGTGCACGAGCCGAGCGGATAAAAGCCGTTGTCCACGCCATGGTTGCGGCGGGAAAGCGCCGTGTAGTGGCGCACAACGTCAACCTCCGAGAGTTCCGGCAGCGCCAGGGGGGTCTCGTCACGCATCCCCTGCGGGATCGCGTACGGACAAGGCGGCGCTTCGCAGGCGGGCACATCCGCGCCCCTGCGGCCGGGCCGGCTCATTTCAAAACAGGTTTCCAGCACGCTCCGGCTCATGCAAACACCTCCAGCGCGGCCTTCACCGCATCCATTTCAGCCATCGTGTTCATCTCCGTAGCGCACCAGAGCATATGGTGCGCGTCCAGCTGCAGCCCGCCGACAATGCCGGCCTCGCGCAGCGCGCCGTCGACGCTGCGCGCCGGCAGGTCGGAGGCGATCAAAAATTCCAGGAAGAACGGTTTGTCCGGATACGCCAGGCGGAAGCCGGGCACGGAACAGATCCGCTCCGCCAGCGCATGCGCGTTGCGCAGGCATGCCTCCGCCGCCTCGCGCATCCCCTGCGGCCCCATCGCTGTCAGGTAGATGGCGGCGCGCACGGCGCACAGCCCTTCATTGGAGCAGATGTTACTCTGCGCCTTTTCCCGGCGGATGTGCTGCTCTCGCGCTTGCAGCGTGAGCACATAGCAGCGGTTGCCCTCCTCGTCCACCGTCTCCCCGACAATCCGCCCCGGCAGCAGGCGCAGCAGCTTCTGTTTTGCCGTCATAAAGCCCAGATACGGCCCGCCAAAGCTCAGCGGGATCCCCAGCGGCTGCCCTTCGCCCACGGCAATGTCCGCCCCGAGCGCGCCCGGTTTTTTCACGAGCGCCAGCGAGAAAGGCTCCACGTAGGAGACAAGCAGCGCCTTGTTTTCGTGCATGATGTCCGCCATTGGTGCCAAATCTTCCAGGATGCCGTAGCAGTTGGGCGTGGCGGCGATCAGCCCGGCCGCGCCCTCCGCCGCGGCGCGCAGCGCGTCCAGATCCGTCACCCCGCCGCGCAGCGGCACCGTTACAAGCTCAATCCCCGCGCCGGGCGCATACGTTTCCAGCACCTCGCGCACATAGGGCAGCACGCCCTCGGAGACGAGCATCTTCTTTTTGCGCGCCGCCTCGCGGCACATCGTCATCGCCTCGGCCGCCGCCGTCGCCCCGTCATAGACGGAAGCGTTGGAAACGTCCATCCCCGTCAGGCGGCACATCAGCGATTGGTATTCATAAATGGCCTGCAGCATGCCCTGGCTCATCTCCGCCTGGTAGGGCGTGTAGGCCGTCAGCAGCTCGCCGCGCTCCGTCAGCGCGTCCACAATTGCGGGAATGAAGTGATAATACGCCCCGCCGCCACGGAATAACGGCCGTTCCGGCGCGTTTTCCGCCGCATAGGCTTGCATGGCCCGCAGCACGTCCGCTTCGCTCTGCCCGCGCGGCAGCTGCAGCGGCCCTTTCAGGCGCACGCTCTCGGGCACGTCGCAAAGCAGCTCCTCCATCGACGAAACGCCGATCGTCTCGAGCATCTGCTTGCGCTCCGCGTCCGTAATGGGAACATACGTTCTCATTCTTTTGCTTCCTCCTCCGCCACAAGCGCCGCATAGGCCGTCGCGTCCAGCAAACCTTCCACGCCCTGCGGCGCAATGCGCAGCTTCGCGATAAACGCATCCCACGGTTCCTCGTTCAGCTTTTCCGGCGCGTCCTCCAGCGCCTCGTTCACCTCGACAACCTCGCCGGCAACGGCGCTGAACACATCCGACGCCGCCTTGACGGACTCAACGACAGCCAGGCGGCCGCCCGCTTCGATGGTGTCGCCCACGGCGGGCAGTTCCACAAACACGATGTCCCCAAGGGAATGCTGGGCATAGTCGGTAATGCCCACGGTCGCGGTGTCCCCGTCGATAAGCACCCATTCATGGTCCTTCGTGTACTTGCGCTCCTGCGGTATCATAGCAAGCCCTCCTTATTTGTTTTCGCTCTTATAAAAGGGCAGCGGGACGCGCCCGGCCCTGAGTTTCCTTGTGCGCACGCCGATAAACAGTTCCTCTTCCTGCGCCGCGTCCGCCGCGACGAGGGCCATCGCCAGGTTTTTCCCGACGGTAGGCGCGGGCATGCCGCTGGTGACAAACCCAACCTCGCGGCCCGCCGCGTCAAAGACCGGGTAATGTTCGCGCGCGATGCCTTTATCCAGCAACTCCAGCCCAATCCGGCGCCTTGCGGGAGGATTCTTTGCCGCAAGCGCCTCCTTGCCTGTAAAGCTTTCTTTTTCCAGCTTAACAAACGATTTCAGCCCGCACTCCAGCGGCGTAATTTCGGCAGAGAGCTCATGGCCATACAGCGGCATAGCGCATTCAAAGCGCAGCGTATCGCGCGCGCCCAGGCCGCACGGGACAGCGCCCGCCTCCGTCAGCGCCTCGTGGATGAGCGCCGCATCGTCGGGACGGCAGTAGATTTCCACACCCGGCTCGCCCGTGTACCCCGTGCGGGAAACAAGGCATGGCCAGCCTGCCACGAGCACCCCTTCGCAGAACGAGTAGTTTTTCACCGGCAGCTCGCCCAAAACGCCTGCCTTTGCAAGCACCTCGCGGTAGGCGGGCCCTTGCAGCGCCAGCTGGGCGACGCGGTCGGAAACGTTTTTCAGCGTTACTTCCGGCGTCAGGTGCGCGCGCATCCATGCTTCATCCTTTTCGCAGTTGGCCGCGTTGACGATGATCAGATACCGCCCTTCGCCGCGCTTGTAGACGATCAAATCGTCCACAGTCCCTCCGTCGTCGTAGCACATCGGAGAATAGCGGCAGCGCCCGTCGACCATGCCGTCAAACGAATTGGTGCACAGTGCGTTCAAAAACGCCAGCGCCCCCTCGCCTTCCGCCGTTATTTCCCCCATATGGGAAACATCGAAAAGCCCGCATGCCTCGCGCACGGCCTTATGCTCGGCAAGAATAGAGGTATACCGCACGGGCAGCGCCCAACCGCCAAACTCCACCATTTCGCCGCCCAAAGCCCTGTGGCGGTCGTACAACGGTGTTTTTTTGCCCTCGGCCATTTTCACTTCCCCTTTCGCAAACGATTTCCTTTGTTTCCATTATACAAGGAAACGGGGTTTTTTCAAGCAGAGAGCCGTTGCGTTTTTCTTTGACTCGTTCGGTGCAAGATGTTATACTATTATAGTATATTAATAAACTAACAAACGTTTGAAACAG
>DVLH01000118.1 GCA_018715585.1 Candidatus Aphodomonas merdavium | reverse complement strand
AAACCAGCATCGGACTGATTCAATCACATTCAGGGAGGTTTTTGGAATGTCCGCCATTGAACAAATTCGCAACAAAGCAAAAACACTTCATAAGCACATCGTGTTGCCCGAAGGCACCGAGCCGCGCACCGTTCAGGCCGCCGCAATGATTCGCGACCAGGGAATCGCCCGCCTGACGTTGATCGGCCCCAAGGCTGAAGTGGAGGCAAAGGCGGCCGAATTCGGCCTCTCGCTTGAGGGGATTGAAATCGCCGATCCCGCTACGGACCCGCGCGCGGAAGGCTACGCGGAAAAGCTCTACCAGCTCCGTCAGAAAAAAGGCATGACCCCTGAACAGGCCAAAGACCTCGTCACCAACAATACCCTTTATTTCGGTACGATGATGCTCAAATGCGACGATGCAGACGGCCTTGTCGCCGGGGCGATCAACTCCACTGGCAACGTGCTGCGCCCGGCGCTGCAAATCATCAAAACAGCCCCCGGCATCTCCGTCGTTTCTTCCTGCTTTCTGATGGAAAGCCCCAAGACGGAATACGGTGAAAACGGCCTGCTCGTCTTTGGCGATTGCGCCGTGATCCCCAACCCCACCGCGGACGAGCTGGCGGCCATCGCCATTGCCAGCGCCGCCACGGCCCAGAAGCTGCTCGGCATTGATCCCAAAGTAGCGATGCTCTCCTTCTCCACCAAGGGCAGTGCGAAACATGAAAACGTCACCAAGGTGCAGGAAGCAACGCAGAAGGTGCGCGAACTGGCGCCCACGCTGTGCGTGGACGGCGAGCTCCAGGCCGACGCCGCGCTCGTGCCGTCCGTTGGATCGCTCAAGGCGCCCGGCAGCAATGTCGCCGGCAAGGCCAACGTGCTCATCTTCCCCGACCTGCAGGCCGGCAACATCGGCTACAAGCTCGTGCAGCGCTTTGGCGGCGCCGCCGCCATTGGCCCGATCATCCAAGGCCTTGCAAAGCCCGTCAACGATCTTTCGCGCGGCTGCTCCGTGCAGGACGTGGTGGACGTTGTCGCCGTGGTTGCGGTAAACGCGGCAGGCTAAAGCGCAGTGCAAGGAGGTTATGATATGAATATTCTCGTAATCAACGCCGGCAGTTCCTCGCTGAAATACCAGCTGATTGACATGGACAACGAAGCGCTCCTGGCAAAAGGCCTTGTGGAACGCATTGGCTTTACCGGCTTTGACAGCGACAACTTCAGCCAAAAGGTTGGCGACAAGAAAGTATCGCTGCACAAGGAGCTCAAAAACCATAAAGAAGCCTTTGAGCTTGTCATCAAAGAGCTGACGGACCCGGAGATGGGCGCAATCAAAGACATGAGCTCCATCGGCGCAGTAGGCCACCGCGTGCTGCATGGCGGCGCGGACTTTACCCAGTCCGTCCTGATTGCGGACGACGTGCTGAAAGCCATTGAGGACAACATCCCGCTGGGACCGCTGCACAACCCGGCCAACCTGACGGGTATCCTCGCCTGCCGCGAGATCATGCCGGACGTGCCGATGGTCGCCGTCTTTGACACGGCATTCCACCAGACGATGCCCCGCCGCGCGTATCTGTACGGCATTGACTACAAATACTACGAAACGCTCAAGATCCGCCGTTATGGCTTCCACGGGACAAGCCACCGCTTCGTCTCCGCCGAGGTGGCCAAAATGCTCGGCCGCAACGATCTGAAAATGGTCATCTGCCACCTGGGCAACGGCTCTTCCATGAGCGCCGTCGTCAACGGCAAATGCATCGATACGTCGATGGGCCTGACGCCGTTGGAAGGCCTGCTAATGGGCACGCGCTCCGGCGACCTAGATCCGGCTGTGATTGGCTTTGTTGCCGAGCGGGAAGGCAAGAGCGCCTCGGAGATGATCACGATGCTCAACAAGAGCAGCGGTTTCATCGGCCTCTCCGGCGGCCTGTCCAACGACTGGCGCGATATTATCGCCGCCGCCAAGGCCGGCGATGAGCGCGGCAAGCGCACGGCGGAAGTTTGGAGCTATCGCATTCGCAAGTATATCGGCGCCTATGCAGCCGCAATGAACGGACTGGATGTCGTCGTCTTTACTGCCGGCATCGGCGAAAACAGCTCCGACGCGCGCCGTCTGGCGCTGGAGGACACACAGTGGCTGGGCATTGAGCTGGACGAAAAGCGCAACGCCGCCAATGAGACGGTCATCAGCACGGACAACAGCAAAGTCAAAGTGCTCGTTGTGCCAACGAACGAGGAGCTTGCCATTGCCCGCGACACGCTGGAAATTGTCAGCGCCCTCAAATAACCCATGCAAAGGACGGGAAAACGGCGCAAACTGCCGCTGTTTTCCCGTCAAATAAAATAATATCTTGACAAATACGCAACCGCGAGATACAATATATCGCGGTTCGCTCGCGAGGATATGCAATGCTTGATGTTTCCAAAGCGCTTACCATCGATGGCGAGGAGTTTCCTTTTACGGCCCATGTCGCTTTGCCTGAGGTTCAGTTGCTTGGCGATCCGGTGTCTTTCCCGGAAACTGCCCGCTTAGAAGGCTGGTTTTCAGCTGTAGGCGACGTAGTTCATGTGCGCGGGAAAATGGATTTTGCCGCCCGTTCGCGCTGCGTGCTTTGTCTGAAGGAGTCTTCACAGGCGTTGCGCGCCGATTTTGACGCGCTCTTTGCGCTCGCCCCCAATCCGGAAGATCCCGATGTCTACCTGTACGAAGGGAAGGCAATTGATTTGACGGATATGGCGACGGACGCGGCGACGCTGGCGCTCCCCATGCAGTGGCGTTGCCGGCCCGATTGCAAAGGGTTATGTCCCGTCTGCGGGGCGGACCGGAATATCACATCGTGTTCATGCCGGTTGGTTCCAGAGAAAAAGAACCCGTTCGCGGCATTGCAACAGTTGATGTCCGAGGATGAAAGCGAGGTGTAATTATGGCTCTTCCGAAAGGGAAAATCTCCAAAGCGAGAAAGCATGCCCGTGCGGCAAACTGGAAAATCAGCGCTCCCAGCATCGTCAAGTGCCCGCGCTGCCAGAAAATGAAGCTTGCCCATCGTGTCTGCAAGCACTGCGGCTACTATGACGGCCGCGATGTCCTTGGCATCAGCGACGATAGCAAGAAAAAGAAGAAGGAAGCCTGAGCTTTCCCATCGGCTTCGAATGTCTAAAAGACACATTCCCGAAAAAGGGGATGTGTTTTTTGTTTGCTCCAGCGCAGCAGCCCAAGACGAGTTCTCTTTTTTAAAAAACGGCCTGACAACGATTAACTCGCATCAGGCCGGCATTTATTTATTCCTTCGACGGGATTACGGTTTTCTCACCAGCGCAACAGCAT
>DVLH01000117.1 GCA_018715585.1 Candidatus Aphodomonas merdavium | reverse complement strand
ATTTTTGCAAATATTGTGCAGCTGCTCTATTATACGTCAGATAAAAAAATATCATTTTGCAAAAATAGATGCGGGCATTTTGCAGGATAGGCGGCGCTTTCCACGCGGTTCTGGCGTATTTTATGCAGCAAAAAAACACCTCCTGCCGAGCGGCAGGAGGGGAAATGGAGGAACCTGCTTAGCGGAACGATTCCCAAGGCATGTGCAGGCTGCATTTGCCGTCGAGCACATCGCCGATGTGCATGAGGATGGGGAAATCTGCCGGGTCAATTTCTCCCCGGGCGGCACGGATGCGCAGCGCACGCACTGTGCGCGTGGCGATGGAGACGGACTCGAGGGTGACGCCGGACAGCTGCGCGAGCGCGTCGGCAATGGACAGGCCACGGCCCAGGAGGATCCCCAGGCGGCGGGTGCGTCCGCCATAGACCGTCACGTACAGATCGCCCGCTGCGAGCATGATGTTCTCAGGTTTACCGCCGAGCAGGCGGAGCATGCGGCTCATTTCACGCACGGCCTGGCCAAAGATGCCCGCCTGCGGATTGTAAGCTTCTTTGCAGCCCTCGCCTTCCTGCGCTTCCAGTGCGCCCACGGCGGAAGTAACCGCCAGCGCATAGGCATTTTTCATCGCAACGGCGCACTCCACGCCGGTGACGTCGGTGGAAAGGGAGATGTGATAGTAGCCGGTTTGCATTGCCTCCCGCATCATCTCCAGCGTCGCCATGTCCTTGCCGCAGAACGTGACGCACGATTGGCGCAGGTCGGCAAGCTCATACGCCGTGCAGGGGCCGCCGATGGCGCAAATATTAAGCGGACGGCCAATGTTGCGCTCCAGATAGGCAGGAATGGTTTCCAGACGGCCTTCAGCATCGTCTACCAGCCCTTTGGTGACCGAGAGAATGGGCGTATCTTGCGGCACGTGCGGCAGCGCTTCGTTGAGCAGCCAATCTACCCCGAAGCTGCTCACGCCGGAAATGACAAAATCGGCACCCTCCAGCGCTTCGTCCAAGGCTTCGATTTGGTAATATTCGTTCTCATCGGGCAGCTTGCGGTCCATCGTTTTCTGGCGATGGGTCTTTTTGGCGTGCTCGATGATTTCGCGGTCCAGCGGCGTGCCGACGACGCGAATGCGGTTTCCGTTTGCGGCGGCAGGCAGCGTCAGCGCTGTGCCCATCATGCCGGCACCGATCAAAACGATGGTTTTCATCCCTGCTAAAACTCCTTTGTTGCAAAATTTGCGCCCCTATTGTAGCGCGCCCCGGCAAAAAAGGCAAGCTGGGATTGACAGGCGGAACGCATTATGATATGATTTTAATATCAAAATAATTGCAAGAGGTGAGCTGGATGAAAGAAATTCCGCTGCAGAAAAAGCAAAACGGCCTTGCCGTGCTGCTGGGCATCTGCGCGCTGTACTTGCTGGCCATTTTGGGCACGTTCGTGGGCATGGGGGTGTTGCCGTCGGCGGGAGGCATCGTGCTGATGGTCGTGTGCGTTTTCGTGCTGTGCGTGGGATGGATTCCGGTGATGGGGCTGAAAGTGCTCAAGCCGCAGGAAGCGCTGGTGCTGACGCTCTTTGGGCGCTATGTGGGCACGCTGCGGCAAGAAGGGTTTTATTTCGTCAATCCCTTTTGCGTCAGCGTGAACCCTGCGGCGCGCACGAAGCTGAGCCAGAGCGGCGATGTGGGCGGGGCAAAGAATGCTACGGCGGCGCTGACGCAAGCGGCGGTGGGCGTGAACATCGGGGATTTTAGCAACCGCAAGATCTCGCTGAAAATTATGACGCTCAACAACAACCGGCAGAAGATCAACGATTGCCTGGGAAACCCCATTGAGATCGGCATTGCCGTCATGTGGCGCGTGGTGGATACGGCTAAGGCCGTCTTTACCGTAGATAACTTTAAGGAGTACCTATCCTTGCAGTGCGACAGCGCGCTGCGCAACATCGTGCGCATCTATCCCTACGATGTGGCGCCGAACGTGGATACGACGGGGGACGGCGTGGCCGATGAGGGCAGCCTGCGCGGCTCGAGCGAAGTGGTGGCGGACCGTATTCGCGATGAGATTCAACGCAAGGTGGAAAATGCTGGGCTAGAGATTTTGGAAGCGCGCATAACGTACCTGGCCTACGCGCCGGAAATCGCCGCCGCGATGTTGCAGCGCCAGCAGGCGTCCGCCATCATCGACGCGCGCAAGATGATCGTTGACGGTGCGGTGGGCATGGTGGAAATGGCGCTGGAACGCCTGAATGAAAAACAAGTAGTCACGCTGGACGAAGAGCGCAAGGCGGCGATGGTTTCTAACCTGCTCGTCGTCCTTTGCGGCAACCGCGACGCGCAGCCCGTCGTTAATTCCGGCAGCCTCTATTGAGATGGCGCCGCAGGAAAAACAGAAAAAGCAGGTGCCGCTGCGGCTTTCGGCACAGCTTTACGACGCCATTGCCGCCTGGGCGCAGGATGATTTCCGTTCCGTCAACGGGCAGATCGAATATCTGCTGACCGAGTGTGTCCGCCGGCGGGGAAAGAGCGTGCAGGTTGCGCACCGGGAGGGCGAAGAGCGGCGGGAGGAATAGACGCCGCCAAGGGAAATGGCAGGAAAGGAAAACGCTCCTGTGCTCGCTTTTGGCGCGGTCGGAAGGCTTGTTCCGGCCGCACTGCGGCGAAACGGGGCGCGTTTGGCTCCGCTTTCCCAGCCCTTGGGGATGGATTTGCGGGGACGGACACAATCGCCGGCTTTGTGGGCGGACGGGTCCATTCCCATTAAAAAAGGCGGCCGCAAGGGCCGTTCAAAGGAGAAAAGACCGGCCCTCTGCGCAGCAGAGGGCCGGCGGGTTTTGCTGAGGCTGCCTCCGTCTCCGCCGGAGGTTTATCCCTTTTCCAGCAAGTCCCATTCGGGAATGGAGGATTCGCCCGAGGAAGCGACGGCTTGCGTATAGCCGTCCAGGCCGAGCCAGCGCATATGCGCTGCAACACGCCGGTAGGTGGAGGTGGAAACCGGACGGTC
>DVLH01000116.1 GCA_018715585.1 Candidatus Aphodomonas merdavium | reverse complement strand
GCTCAGGAAGGAAAAGATGGTTTGAAATTATAGCCTCATGACTTCTTGGGTACAAAAACGCAGGCATTGTTTACAATGAATACCTATATTCTAAATTCTGAGAATATTCAAAACGTTGATCTTGGCGATATCGCGCGGCCACAGGCCATACCAATTGGGATGGCCCATTCAATTTTAATCCTTTTAAGAATTGAATTAGAGTGGATATTATATCTGCACCTTTTTTCAACGAAAATAGCTCCGCATCATCATCTGTTTCTAGCCCATTCCTTTTCCCAGCTTTTAGCCTTTCCGGTATTGCACGCCGATTCCCATTAAACGCCAAATACCGGCCAACCAGGACTGGAAGTCGCCCCAGGCCTGTGCTATGATAAATGCGTTGTATGAAATAAAGAAGAAACGCATCTCTGTCGCTTCCCGATTGCCTTTGGTTTTCAATCCATTTTCCGTGCGGTAGAAAACAAACCGCACGCACCCAAGAAAGAACCTTCGTTTGCGAAAGAGAAAGGAGACCCGTATGCCCTGCACAACGATTCTGGTCGGCAAAAAAGCCACCCATGACGGCTCGACGATCATTTCCCGCAATGATGACGGCGGATTTGAGGCAAAGCGTTTGTTGGCTCATCCGGCCAGGGAGAAGGCTGCGACGTACAAAACCGTCATCTCTCACCTGACGGTTGAGCTCCCGGAAAACGCCATGCGGTATACTGACTGCCCCAACGTATCCAAGACCAAAGGCGTATGGCCTGCCTGCGGCATCAATGAAGCCAACGTCGCCATGACTGCCACCGAGACGATCACCAGCAACGCCCGGGTCGTCGGCGCAGACCCCTATGTCCGGTATCAGGAAAAGAAGGGACGCAACGGCAAAGAGGTTCCCGGCGGAATCGGCGAGGAAGACCTGGTGATGCTGGTGCTGCCCTATATTCGCTCTGCCCGGGAAGGCGTGCAGCGCACCGGCGCACTGCTGAAGCAGTACGGCACCTATGAACCCAATGGCATGGCGTTTGCAGATGCCAACGAGGTCTGGTGGCTGGAAACCATCGGCGGCCATCACTGGATCGCCAGGCGGGTGCCGGATGACCGCGTGGTCATCATGCCCAACCAGTTCGGCCTGGATCATTTTGACTTTGCGGATGCTTACGGGGAGCAGAAGGAAAACCTCTGCTCGGAGGATCTGCGAGAGTTTGTAGAAAAGCACCACCTGGCGCTGGATCTGGGCGCGGATTTCAACCCGCGGCTGGCCTTCGGGTCCCATTCGGACGCCGACCATATCTACAACACGCCCCGCGCCTGGTTCATGGCCCGCTATTTCCTGCCCCGCACCTACAAGTGGGATGGGGACAACGCGGACTTCACCCCGGAGAGCAACGACATCCCCTGGTCCTTCGTGCCGGAGCGAAAGGTGACGGTAGAGGATGTGCGGTATCTGCTGGGCTCCTACTATCAGGGAACGCCCTACAATCCCTACGACAGGAACGCCGCCTGTAAGGGCAAGTACCGCACCATCGGCGTGCCAAACAGCGACGTTTGCGGCATCATGCAGATCCGAGGCGAGCTGCCGGAGAGCATTCAGGGCGTGGAGTGGCTGTCCATGGGCGGCAGCGGTTTTACGGCCTGTTTCCCGGTCTATGCCAATGTGACGGAGTTCCCCAAGTACCTCAGCGGTACCACGGACACGGTGTCCACGGACAGCATGTACTGGCACAGCCGCCTCATCGCCGCGCTGACGGACGCGCATTTCGGCAACGCTTTGCTGTTTGACGAGCGGTATGTGAACGCCGTTGCGAACCGCGGACAGCAGTTCCTCTACGAGTACGACGAGAAGATCTGCCAGGGCGAGCCTGCCGAAATCCTGAAGGAAGCCAACAAGAAGATTGCCGACATGGTCAAGGAGGAGTCGGACAAGGCCCTTGGCCAGATTCTCAAGAACGCCTCCGAGCACATGAAGATCCGCTATCACAGAGGGGACAACTGAGCGGATGATAAAAGAATCAAAGCGGTACCGGCCATCTGACGATCAGAGGGCCGGTGCTGCTTGTCTTTGCCTGATTTGAATCTGCCTTGACATGCGCATTCACAGGCGCTATGCTGCCAGCAGGGCCAAGGAAAGACACACTTTTTGCTCCAAGGCCCCTTGCATAAAATGCCGCTTTCCTGCCGTTTGATGCAGGCACACGGCCGGGAAAGAGGCGCTGAAACCTTTTGATTTTGAAGCGGCTTCTTTGGCTTGCTTTTTCCAAACAAGGTGATTGCGATGCCCGATCCGATTCCCCTCGAGCAGGGTGCCGCCTGCTACCATCTCCCCGGCCTGTTTGCGTTTTACGACCTGTATTGCGCCTTTCTGCCGCTGTACCGCGAGCACAGGGAATACTTTTACGACTGGTGTGAAATCGGCTCCCTCTACGGCGCGCCGGCAGACTGTATCTGGGGTGGCGGCCGCGTCGGGGCGGAGACCAGCGACCCGCGGGCAGCCTTTGCGCTGACGCGGGAATACGGCATTTCTGCCCGGCTGACCTTCAGCAACTCCCTGTTGCGCAAGGAGCATCTTGCCGACGCCCGGTGCAACGCGCTCTGTCGGCTGCTGGAAGAAAACAACCGGCCTCAAAACGGCGTGATTGTCCATTCGGAGCTGCTGCTGGACTATCTCCGGGCGGCCTATCCGGGGCTGTACCTCGTCTCCTCCACCACCAAGGTGCTCACGGACTTTGGGGATTTTGAGCGGGAGCTAAGCCGCGAAGCCTTCCGGTATGTGGTGCCGGATTTCCGCCTGAACAGGGCGTTCGCCCAGCTCGGCGCGCTGTCCGGGCAGCAGAAAGCAAAAGTAGAATTCCTGTGCAACGAGTGCTGCTGGTTTGGCTGCCAGGAGAGAAAGCAATGCTACGAAGCGGTCAGCCGAAAGGTGCTGGGTGAGGACGGCCCCGAGCACCGCTGCACGGCGCCAGGCGCGGGGGAAGGCTACCGCTTTTCCAAAGCCATGGAGAATCCCGGCTTCATCGGCATTCACGATATCGTGAATACCTATCTGCCCATGGGCTTTCGCCATTTCAAGATTGAGGGCCGCGGGCTGGGCAGCGCGCTGATGCTGGAATTTTTGCTCTATTACTTGACGAAGCCGGAATATCAGCTGAAGGTCAGGGAGGAAATCTATCTGGACAACATGCTGGATCTGTTCTGAGCCGGGCAAAATACCAAAAAACAAAAATCGACGGGCTGCCCACAAGCCGCCCGTCTCAGGCTGTCAAAAACCTTTTTCGGGTGATTTGGAGGGCAGAAGCCTTCCAAGTGTAATCCTGATCCGGTGATATGTGCGGCGGCCTCGAAAGCTTTGTACAACAAGGTTTCCTTACACCGTTTCCCGCCCAGGGGTCCCGTAAGGACGAGAGGAAAACGGCGCAAATTTCGGCAAAGAACACCGCAAGCGGACTATTTCGCTTCTCTTAGGCGTCCATGCACGGTTGAAAGGAACCGGCGTGGACGCCTTGTTTTGTTCAGCCTTCTTTCCCTTCCGGCTCACAGGGGATCTTCCTGGTACACTTCCCTGTACAGGCTTGACAGGGGGCCATAGACAAAATCATCCAGCCCCTCAAAGGCTTCATCATCTGTCAGGTTGGGCAAGCCCATCTGGCGGCGGAACGTTTCCAGGGGCAGATCGGGGAGGGCGGTTTGGAGCAGCCGGTTGTAGGTTTCCACCATATCAAGCCCTTGCGCCTGCTGATACCACATCCAGAGCGCATTGAGGTACCCCAATCCATAGGCTGCCAAATAGCCCGGTTTATCCGTCCAGAGGACCTCACTCGTCCAACTTGCTCCCTGCATCATCTGATACGCTTCGGAGAAGCCGCCGTCAAAGCCGAACTCCAGGGATTTTTGCAGATAGAGCGCAGCTAGGTCCTCGGGTTCATACGCCTCGGGATTCAATAGGACATCCTGCAGGAAGGCATAGCCCGTCAAAACGTCCGACAGAATCGAGAGGGCCTCCGCCAGATACCGTAGCGTGGCAAAGGCGCCATCCTGGTCGCCCAACAGCTGCCGGAAATAGGACTCCATAATCCTGTGCGCATAACAGCGCACCCTCAGTGGAATGCGTCTCCAGGATCGAACGATCATTCGAGACATCCGGCTCCTGCACACTCTTCCAATGCAGGTAATGGCCCAGCTCGTGCATCGCCATCAGGGTAAACTCCAGTTCACCCCGGTACGATACAAGAACGTGCGTCACGGACGTCCCTGAAGTGAGGACCATGCTGTTCCGCTGAGGGTATCCACCTTTTGTATCTCCAGTATATTGCTAGCGACAAGTTCTTCCGCCCACGGTTGGTATTCCGGCGACAGCTTCCCATACATCCTTGCCGCCTGCTCCCAAAAGGCCGGCATATCAATGATGCCTTCCGCCTCAATAGGTGTCAGAAGCCATCCGTTGCGCATGAATAAAAAGCGGACGGTCATGGCCAGGCTTTGCGCAATCCGCTGCGCGAGCTGGCTGATATCGCTGGGCATCCCGTACTGCCAGGCGCTGTATTCCAGATAATTTGGATACCCCTGCTTGACGGCATGTGCATTGAGCAGCTTCACCGCCTGCAGAAACAGTTCGCCCTGCTCGACGCTTTGGGTAAGCTGCGCCTCCATCAACGCGGTACAGAAGGGGCCGTAGTCATCCGTTCCGCGTAAAAATGTGTTGGCATACTTCAACCCTTCCCGAATCAGAAAGGTTTCCCCTGATACGTGAAGGTTCTCTCGGTATCCGCCTGAATCTCATCCAGCAGCGCCATCGCCTGCTGCCACTCCGCATCCGGCGCGGCCGTTCCGCCCGTGCCCGCCGTCCCCAAATGCCCGAAGAACCCAAGACGAGCGTCAGCGCAAGAAACAGGCACAAGCTCCGCCGCCTTCCATGCATCCATTGCCAGAGCAAACTTTCCATCCCTCTTTTCATCGGCATTTTGCGTCCTTTTTTCGCAGGATTGTACTACATGAAGTGGCGTTTGGCACATCCGGTCCAAACGGCAGAAGGGCAAAAAGCTCCCGGACTGCAGGCGCGAAAGTCCAGCATATCGAAAACGTTTCGGAAGCCACTTTTTCCCAGGGAGCAAAATCGGTCAACCAGCGGCCGAAAGGCGACGGGGCGTTTCAAAAGAAAAGCCAACTTCCCCGAAGTTTTTGCAGCCTGCTGCGGAAACATGGCAGGCACCCGCCCGAGCAGGTGCCTGCCACGTTCGTTATCGGTTCGTTCATTTCTCCATGACCCTCTCTCTGGCCTGGGCCGCAATCCCGTTTATCTTGCCAAGCCGCGCCATGGGGTCGCGGGCTTTCAGCATCTCCGCCGCGCCCTCGGCCTACCGCATCTGCTCCATCCCCCGCTGATACAGCGCCTGGAAACCGCGGGGGAAAAGCTTGCCGGCAAAGAGCATCTCCCCATAGGCATGGGGCCGGCACTCCTTCAGGAAAGCCAGATGCAGGTCCGCCCATCCGTCCCGGGAGCCGCAGCCCTCCGGGCCAGTAAGATCCGGGAAATAGTAGTCGCCGTGCGGGGCGCAATGGATGCCGTTTTTCGGCATGTTCTTGCGCAGCTCACATACGGTTTTGCCCTCCTTGTCGGCTGTGCCGGTCAGCTGCTGAATGATCTTGTTGTGCTTTCAGCGCCTTTGGTGCAAGGGGCTGGAGGCCGTTTTAAAACCAGCGGATGCGCCCGAAGGCTGTCCGGCTACGGATGGCCTTGACGGAGTAGCCGGTCAATTCGGCGATCCTCTGCGCCGTCCTCAGGCCGGGAGATAGGGGCGCGCTAGCGCTTCCAGCAGGCGCTGGTGGCGCTGCACCCCCAGATGCGTGGAGGGGAGGGAGGGGGGACAAACGGCCTGGCCTTGCTGCTGCGGACGGCGTATTTGTGGGCGGACCGCCCGTTGCTGCGGCAGGGAATCACCCCGTTGCCCAGATAGTACTTGGCGACGCGGCTGCTGCTGTGGCAGAGCTTGCAGCGCTGTTCCTTGAAAATTTCCCCGGGGTAGCGCTTGGGCGTCTCCGGAATGGCTGTTTCATCCGCCATGGAGCTCACCTCGTCCGTTTCTTGGCCAACGGCAAAGAGGATCTTTTGACGGCGCTTTCTCTTTTTTCTTAAAACGCCAATTTCTTTCCGAATTGGAGAGAAAGCGGTTTTTTCAAGCCCTTGCGCCTGTCGCACTAGGCGCCCCTCGCCGGACGGGAAATGCTTGATTTCCGGCCCTATTTCGCTTTTGGCAACTTCCGCAAGCGGCCGTGATTTCCCGTCAGGCTCCACGATGGAGTAAACACTGGAAATCGGTTTGGGAGCAATCCCACGCGAGTTTGAATCCCATCCTCTCTACTGTTTTTTAGCGGTACGGCGTTTTGCCGCGCCGCTTTATTGCGCCCTAAACGGCGCGCCAGCCGGGCTGTATGCGGGTATCAGGACGGATTCGCGGCGGATAAAGGCTTCCTGGGATAAAATGCTGGCTTTTTTCCCGGCAATGTGATATGTATAGGGGGTGGCGGAAAGAGCAGAGCGCGAAAAAACGGCGTGGTGCGGAAGATGCGCAAAGGTAGCGCGCTTGATAATTTTACATTTATTTGTTATTTGTCCTTATTCCTATCCCGCATTGCCCGACGTGCATTTCCATGGCCCTTTCCCTGTCAAAGAAGCGAAAGGAGCGTTATGTCAACATGGAAGGTCAGCTTCAAGAAGTTCAGAAAATTACCCGGCTTGAGGAAATGCCGGAATACCAGCGCCTGATGGACCGCGTCCAACCGCTGCTTTCCGGTTCGGACAATCCTTATTTTATTGCCCACGACTCGCCGCTGACGGATAAGAGCCTGATGGATGGCCAATGGGTGCTCAACTTCGGCAGCTACAATTACGTGGGCATGTCCGGGCGCAAAGAGGTTGAGGACGCGGCCATCGACGCCATCCGCCGCTATGGCACGTCCGCATCCGGCAGCCGCCTGCTCGCGGGCGAAAAATCGCTCTACCGCGAGCTGGAACGGGAAATTGCCGCCTGGAAACATGCGCAGGACGCGCTCGTGCTGGTGGGCGGCCACTCGACCAACGTTACGTTTGTGGGCAATTTTTGCCACAGCGGCGATTTAATCCTCTATGATGCGCTGATCCACAACTCGGTTGCGGAAGGATGCAGGCTTTCGCATGCCACGGCCAGGCCGTTTCCGCACAACGATTTTAAAGCGCTGGAACGCGCGCTGGAGCTGCGCAGGGATAAGTTTAGCAAGGTCCTCATCTGTGTGGAGGGCGTCTATTCCATGGACGGCGACATTGCGCCCATTCCCGAATTTGTGCGCCTGAAGAAAAAATACGGCTGCTTCCTGATGGTGGACGAGGCGCATTCCACCTGCGTTATCGGCGAGACAGGCGGCGGCGTGGACGAATACTACGGCCTGCAGCCGGATGATATTGATATCAAGATGGGCACGCTCTCCAAAGGGCTTGGCGCGTGCGGAGGTTACCTGGCCGGATCGGCCAACTTGATTCGCTACCTGCGCTACAGCCTGCCGGGATTTGTGTTTTCCGTCGGCATTTCGCCGGCGCTTGCGGCGGCTGTGCTTTGCGCCGTGCGGCTGATGCGCACGGACAATTCCATCATGGAAAACCTGCGGCGCAACGTCGCCTGCTTTGCCGAGGAAGCCAAGCGGCGGCGGCTGGATATCGGCCTTGCGGGCAAGACGGCGATTTTGCCCGTGCTCATCGGCATGGATGAGCATGCTTGGGCAATTTCCAACCTGCTGCGCCACAAGGGGGTGTTTGTGCCGCCGGCCGTCTATCCGGCCGTTCCTAAGAACCAGGCACGCCTTCGCTTTTGCGTGACGTCGATGCATCAGCCAGAGCAAATCGTCCGGGCGCTTGACAAGCTGGAAGAGGCGGCACAGGAGCTGGGGATCGAGCTTCCGCGCCTGCCGCAATAAGCAACCACTTCCAATCCAGGGGGACGCATGCGCGTCTCCCTTTTTGCGTTTTGGTTTCACGCAAGCGCCTGCGGCGGTAAAAGCCGCGCCCTGCGGGAGGAGCCGCCCGCCGCCCTGCGTTTTATCTTTGACGGGAGCACAACGCACGCCGTCAGTGTTGACAACAATTTGAGAAAACCTACACGCGGGGCATGCTATAATAAAGCCAAAAGGGGTAAAAGCGCACGACGGAGGATGATGATGGCAAATATACTGATCGTCGAGGATGATGCAACGATCCGGCAGCTGACGGCAATGCAGCTTTCGCTTGTTGGCCATCAATGCCTGGAGGCGCAGGATGGCGTGCAGATGCGGGAGCAGCTTGCCGCCTGTACGCCGGATTTGGCGCTGCTGGACATCATGCTGCCCGGAGAGGATGGGATGATGCTGGGCGAAACGCTGATCTCCCGGGGAATCCCCGTCGTCTTTGTCACGGCAAAAACGGGGGTGGAAGACCGCGTGCGCGGCCTGCGCCTGGGCGCACATGACTATATTCTTAAACCCTTTGAACCTGCCGAATTGCTGGCGCGGGTAGAAAATATCCTCAAACGCACCAGGCGGGCAGAGCGCCTGTTTACCTGCCGTGGCTTGACAGTCGATTTCGGCGCACGCCGGATCTTGCTGCACGGCGAAACCGTGGCGGCGACGGCGATGGAGTTTGATCTGCTCTCCATGCTCATCAGCAGGCGCAACATTGCCGTCAGCCGCGAAGAGCTGCTGGCGCAGGTGTGGGGGTACGCCTATGTGGGGCAGACGCATACGGTGGACGTGCATGTACAGCGCCTTAGGAGCAAAATTGGCGCAGGGTTTATTGAAACGGTGTATAAATTCGGCTACCGCTTCGTTCAGCTGGAGGATGAAAAGGAATGAGAAAGCGAATCTGCGCGGCCATGATGGCGCTGGTGCTTGTGCTCTTTCCCACGGGTATGCTGCTGGTTACGCGCTACAGCTTTCAGCTGATGATGGAGCGCGAGCGGTTTCGCGCGCTGAGCGAGGAGGCGGCCATCGCGCGTGCCGTTTCGATGGAAGCAGGGAGCGGCGAATTTGCACAGCTGCAACAGCTGGCGCAGGCGCTCCAACAAAAATACGGGTCTCCCTCCCTGCGGGTGATGCTGCTCTATCACGGGCAAGGCATGCTGGGAATGACGGTGCCGGAGGCGGCGCAGCCGCTGCTTGAAGGCATGCAAACCCGAGCGACGCTGCTGGATGCTGCGTCGCAGCAGCTGCTGATCGCGCACCGGCTTAACAGCGCGGTGACGCTGCTGATCGCATCCGACGTCTCGCCTGTCTACGCCTTGCGAGCGCAGCTGCAGCGCTGGACGGCGCTGCTTTGTGGCGTGGGGCTCATTGCCGCTATTCCTGCGTCGCTGGCGCTCAGCGGTTTTGTTGCGCGGCCTTTGCGCATGCTCTCCCGCGCGGCGCAGGCGTTGGCGCGCGGGGAGGATGGCGCGCATCTTCCGCCGGTAAGGAACGACGAAATTGGCGAGCTGACAAACGCTTTTGATGCGATGGCACAGGCAGTGCGGCGGCGTGAGCACAGCCTAAAACAACAGAGCGAGCGGCAACAGGCGATGATTGACGCGATGGCGCACGAAATGCGCACGCCGCTGACGGCGATCATCGCCGGATGCCGTCTGTTGCGCCGGGCGGCGCTGTCGCAGCGGCAGCAGGCAGAGGTGCTGGATATGGCGGCGCGCGAGGCCCAGCGCCTTTCCACGATGGACGAGCGGCTCTTGCTGCTGACGAAGCTGCGCGGCGGGGCGCTTGCGTGCAAGCCCTTTTCGCTGCTGGAGATGGCGAAGGAAGCGCTCTGCATTACGCCGGGGGTTGTGTTGGAAGGAGAGGACGCTTCGCTTTGCGCAGAGCGTGAATTGATGATTGAGCTTCTGCGGAATTTGGTGGCAAACGCACAGCGCAGCGGCAGCACGACGCCCGTGCGCGTCCTCTTGCATGCGGACGGGTTTACTGTGGCCGATACGGGCTGCGGCATGACGCCGGAACAGGCCGCCCGTGCGTTTGAGCCGTTTTACAAAGCCGATCAGGCGAGGACGCGGCAGGCGGGCGGCGCGGGCCTTGGCCTGACGCTGTGCCGGCAAATCGCGCAGCTGCATGGTGGGACGCTCAGCCTCACGAGCGCGCCGGGCAAGGGGACGGAAGTCCGCTATCACAACGGCAAAGAGAATTGACGACTTTTTGAACGATTCGTGAGGACTTTGAGAACGGCAGCGCGCTATGCTGGCTTTGGCAGGCGAGAGGGGAATGTTTCTACCAAAGCCTGTACAATGCAACCGAGAGGGAGGGACCCCCATGAAACGATGGATTGCTCTTTTGCTTGTTTTATTGCTGCCTGCCAGTGCGCTGGCCGTTAAAGAAGGAGTGGTGGAAGAAGCGCCTGCGGTCGATGTCAGCCTTTCCCTTGCGCCCGACACGTCCTCGCTGCGCGCCTATCTGCCGGATGAGAGCTATTACGCAGGCGCCGACGGCATGCCGGCTTTTTCTCCTTCCTGGGGCGACAGCGAGACGTACGTGGAACCGGCGCTTGTGGACGAAATATTCGAGGATGGCTACCAGATGCCGCGCTTGACGGACGGCGAGGCGGCGCGGGCGCGCAAATTGCTGGAGCAGTATCAAAGCGGAAAAGCGGTGGGAGACGGTGCGAGCGTTCTCAATGCCGCGCAAAACGCCGTGCTGGGCGTCTATCCGCTCGACCCGGCCGATTATGACGGCGAGGAGGTTTATCTGCTGCTGCCAAGCTCCTGCCTGACGGATGCGCAGCTGTTGGCCATCATTGACGCCTATGACCAGCTGGGCATGACGTTTGACCCCGCGCATCTGAACGCGCGCAACTGCGCCCGCGGCGGCGGCATTGAGGCGACCCGTTTTTTCACCGCGGAGGAGAACGAGCGGCGCAGCCGGATTTTTGACCAGATCCAGGACGGACTGCTCACGGAGACGCTCCTTGGGGAGGACGCGCTGCGCAGCGCGCAGTGCATTCAGCTGGACGCGCGCTATTATTACGGCATGGGTACGTTCCTCTTCCTTCCTTACCGCAGCATGACGGACGAAGAAATGGCAGCGCAGCTGTTTAAAATGGGTTTCACGGCGCGCACGCAAGAGGAGACGGAAAAGGCAAAGGAATTTGCAAAAAAGGCCCGCCAGTTCTGGACGGCGTTTCAAGCGCCGCTAAATGCCGAGGTTGACGTTTCAACCGACGGAAGCTATCTTCCCGCCCTCTTTTCGCAGACGGGTTTGGTGGGATATGCCAGCGAAGGGCGCCGGGCATATGTCCTCTCCGCGTCCTATCTGACGGAGGATCTGGTGGAAATCTACTATGACGCCTGGTTCGATGCGGAAACGGGACAGTGCGTCAGCTACGGCTGGATGAGCAACTACAGTAAGCAGCCGCAAGCGCAGGCGCTTGGCGTGAGCCTATCGGACGACCCGGAGGATTTTTATGTTGACCTGGAGCGCACCTATACGGACGAGGGATACCGCGGGTTTGCCGAAAGCTATGCCTATAGCGCCTTTGGCGAGACGGGCCTAAAATGGTTTTTCGGTACGGAGGGGTCCGTCAGCAACTGGAACTGCGTGACGCTCTGCGCGCAGCTCTCCTCCGGGCAATGGCTCGTCGTACAGCTCGACCCCGCCAGCGGCCGGCCGCATGCGGCGCAAGTGAAGGAAAACGCTGCGGAGCTGTTCCACGTGGAGGAGACCGTTGTGCCGCTTGCGGATATGTTTGACAACGGCTAAGCGGCGCAAAAGGCACCGGGAAGGACCACAAGCCGCGGCCGCGCTTTGAACGGCCGCGGCTTTGGCAATTTTGTGCGCTCCTTGACGCGTCGTAGCGTGTCTGCTATGGTAAGCAAAAGGGGAGGATTTCCATGTGGAAAGATGCACAGGATCATACGGAGCCCATCATTACCGCAAAGGCGCATATCGCAAGCGCGCACGGGTGCAGCGGCTTGCCGCCCTTTCCCAAGACGGCGCTGCTGTTCTATACGCATGCCGGGGTGGAATACCTGCGGGAAAAGGAAACGTGCGGGCTATTGTGCGAAAAGCTGCCCCGCTTCCTCCAGGGCTGTCCTGTCTACCGTTTGAACGAGCGGCTGTGCTTTCTGGACGGCGGCAGGGGTGCTCCGCAGGCCGCCGACACGCTGGAGACGCTCGCCGCCTTGGGGGTAGAGCAGGTGTTTTCCGTGGGCATGTGCGGCGCTTTTTCTTCTAAAATTCGCGTGGGCGATGTGGTTGTGCCGAACAAGGCGTTTGTTGAGGAAGGGACGTCGTTGCACTATTATAGCGCGATTGACGCCGCCCAGCCGGATGCCGGGCTTTTCGCTGCGCTCTGCGCGATACCGGGCGCCAAAGCGTTTCCCATCGTCTCCTGCGACGCGGTATACCGCCAGACGTTTTTGAAAGAACGGCTTTGGCGGGAAAAAGGGGCGGTGGCGGTGGACATGGAAACGTCAGCGCTCTTTAGCGTCGGCAAATGCCTGGGCGTCAAGGTTGCGTCGGTCCTGATGGCGTCCGACAGCCATCCGCTGGAGGACGGGGAAACAAAGTGGGAATGGAAGGTGACCGGCCGGCAGCGCCAGGAGCTGTTTGAAAAGGCACTGGGGGCCATCCTGCCCGCGCTCGTGTAAGCGGCAAGGTTACGCCAGAAACAGCGATACGGCGCAGGAAACGAGCAGCAGCGCCATGACCGTGTTGACGGCCTTTGCATGTTTGGAAAACAACCGTTGAAAGATCGAGCCGAACGCCGCCCAGCACAACGTAAAGAAAAAGCCGATAAACGCCAACAGCATCGCAAACCCAAACAGCAGAAGCGGTTGCCCCTGATAGACAGGCAGGACGTACGCTTCCATGGAGAGGATGCAGTAGATGTAGATTTTTGGGTTGATAAACTGTAACAGCAGCCCTGAGGCGAAGCTGCTGCGGGCATGCTGTTCCTCAATGCTCCCGGCGCTGCGGAATGTTTCCCACGCTAGAAACAGCATATACGCTGCGCCGATGAACAGCATCGGCGTTTTTATCTTTGGAATCAACGCCGAGAGCGCGCTGCAAAAAGCGGTGCAGAGCAGCATTACGACGGAAAAGCCGGCCCAGATGCCAAGATTAAAGGGGACGGCCCTTCTAAACCCTTTGCGGCTGGCGTTGGACATGGACAGAATGTTGTTGGGGCCGGGCGTCGCCGCCGTTACGACGGCATACGTCAAAAACGAAAACCAGTTGAACATGTTTGACTTCCCCCCAAAAATGCAATACGATAGTGGACGAAACATCCCGGATCTTGGAATTTCCTTTATAATATACTATTAGTCTAATATATTGTCAAGCGAAAGGAACGCCTATGGAAGTAACAAACCTGATTGCCGCCAACGTCAAAGGGATCCGCGAGCGGAAAAAGCTGACCTTGGACGCCGCCGCCGCCGCCACGGGCGTTTCCAGGAGCATGTTGGCGCAGATTGAAAAAGGGGAGGTCAATCCGACGATCTCCGTGCTGTGGAAAATTGCCAACGGGTACAAGGTGTCGTTCACATCGCTGCTGGAAAGCGGCGGGGACAGCGTTTCGGTGGCGCGCCAGGGAGAAATCCAGCCATTGAGCGAGGATGAAGGGCGGTATGTCAACTATCCCATCTTTGCTTTTAACGAAAAGACACTCTTTGAAACGTACCGCATCGTCATCCGTCCCGGCGGGTTTCTGGCGGCCCAACCGCACCTAAACGGGTCGGAGGAATACATCACCGTCTTTTGCGGCAAGGTGGAGATCACCGTTGCAAACGAGCGGTATTTGCTCGGGAAAGGCGACTCTATCCGCTTTTTGGCGAACGTTCCCCATGCCTACCGCAATGCGGGGGAGGAGACGGCGGAGCTGAGCATGCTGATCTACTATGGCAAGTAACCCAGAGATGCGGGGAGAGGGCCTGTGGCGAAAAGGAAACCGCCCGGCTGTGGCAGCGCGGGCAGGGAGATGCGCAGGCGTTCCCATATGAGGACGTGCAGACGGCATTTTATCGCCGCCTGGTCTGTTTGGACAGGGAGGAGGGACCTTTCCTTGAGAAACACACATCGCTGCCGGTTCAGATGCCGCCGGGCCAACGCAGATGAATCCTTTCGCGTTTCAATGCGTTGAAAGGACAGCTAAAAAATATCCGCCGGTTTGCAAGGGGGAACTTACAAATCAAGGCGGTTGTATGCGGCGGAATCTAGCGGACCGTTAGGGCGTTTCCTGATAGAACATTGTCAACAGCTCGACAAGCTTGTGCAGCGGGATGCCGCTTGTCCGGGCGATATCGGCCGCTTGTTGCAAATGTTCCTCTGCCTGCCGCTGCTGTTCTTCCTGGTAAAAGTCTTTGTTCTGCGCTGATACAAAGCTGCCGCGCCCGATGGTCGTTTCAATAAAACCATCGCGCTGCAAATCTTCGTATGCCCTTTGCACCGTGATCACGCTTACATGGATGGACTTCGCCAATGCGCGCATGGAAGGGATCGGGTCGCCGGTGCGCAATGCACCGCTCATAATCATCGCTTTGATCTGCGATGTGATCTGTTCGTAGATGGGTTTGCTCGTATTGCTGCTGATGATGATCTCCATGCCAATTCCACCGTTCTATAATGCGCTTGTTCAATAAGCACATTGTAGCCAATAACGGCGCGCTTGTCAACGCGGGCGCCGAAAGCGCTATCCCTCCAAGCGCCAGCCGAATTCGCCGTGGTAGATCATTTGCCGGGTCATGCCGCCGTCGATGCAGATGTTTTCACCCGTGATAAACCCAGCTTTTTGCGAGCAGAGAAACAGCGCCATCTGCGCGATATCCATCGGGTTGCCGACCCGGGCGACGGGCTGCTGCATGGCATCGGGGCCTTCGTACGCGCGGTATTCCGTGTCGATCCAGCCGGGGGAGAGGGCGTTGACGCGCACTTTTCCTGCAAGGCTTACCGCTAGGGCATGGGTCAGTGCGGAGATTCCGCCCTTGGCGGCGGTGTAGCTTTCCGTCTGCGGCTGGCTCATCCTGTCCCGTGAGGAAGAGATATTGACGATGGCGCCTCCCGGGCTAAAATGCTCCGCGAAGAGCTTGGAAAGATAAAACGGCGCCGTGACGCCGACGGAAAGGGCTTGTTGAAACTGTTCGTAGGTGCAGCTGGCGATTCCTTTCATAAGCGGCGGGGCGTTGTTAATGAGGAAATCCACATGCCCGTGCCGCCCGAGGACATATGCGGCAAACGCCTCCAGCGTGGCCTGATTGCCGACGTCGCCGGTGAAATGGGCACCGGGGGCCGTGTCGATGATTTCGACTGCCGCACCCTCTTGCAGGAACAGCGTGGCAATCGCCTTGCCAATGCCGTGCGCGCCGCCGGTAATGGCGGCAACCTTGCCTTTAAATTCGTTTTCGTTCATGATACTTTTCCTCGGACGCAATCAATTCTGGAACGGTTTGTGCGCAAACCGTCCGATGCGTTTTATTATAGGCTATTTTCTCTGCGCGCTGCAAGGCTTGCGGCATTTTGGGACGCCTTTTGCATTCGGGAGAGCGCTCTACAATATAACACGATAACCAGGCAGGTTGACAGGACATCGGCGACCGGCTGCGCCCATACAAGCCCCGAAGCATTCAACAGCGCCTGCAGGAGGAACAAAGCGGGGATGTAGATGATGCCCTGACGGCTCATGCTGACGATTAGCGCCTCCGCGGCGGCGCCCATCGCCTGTAGCGCGTTTACAAGGACGAAAAAGACGCCGAATAGGACGCTTGTGGTGAGCAAGATATGGGCAAATTCGACCGCGTAGTCAAAAGCGGACGTTTCCGTGAGAAACACGCCGACAATTTGGTCGCTGAGTAGATAGCATAACAGGGTCATTGCAGCGCTAAGGGCAAAGGCGAACCAAAGGGAAAAGCGTATGATCTTTTTAAACCGTTCCCACGTTCCAGCCCCCACGCAAAAGCCAAGCAGCGGCTGCACCCCTTGGCCCACGCCCATGCAGATCATGCTGGAAATCATCGTGACCTTCATTGCTACGCCGATGCCCGCTACGGCCATATCCCCATACGCCGCCATCCGCGCATTGACGATCATTTGCGAGACGCTCATCAATAGCGACGCCAGCGTGGAGGGGACGCCAATAGCCAGCACACGGGCACAGATCTTTTCCTTCATGGAAAAATCGCGCAAGCGGATGCTTAATAAGGACGACCCGCGCAAGAAATAGAGAATGTAGTATCCTGCTCCCATGATGTTTCCGATGACGGTTGCAATCGCTGCTCCGGCAATGCCCCAGCCGAATACGGAGATCATGATAGGATCCAAGATGATGTTGAGCAGGTTGCCAACGACCTGGCCCATCATTGCTTTGCTTGCTTGCCCTTCCGCCCGGAGGATGTTGGAATAGCAGTTGGAGATCAGGACGAACGGCCCGCCTAGAAAGACGATGGATAAGTAGGTTTGGGTGGGAGCCCATGTGTCTGCGCTTGCCCCGATGAGCGAAAGGATAGGGTTGATAAAAAGCAGGGCAACTGCAGCCAGGATAACGCCCACGCCGACGCAACTCCACATGCAAAAGGAGCAGACTTTTTTTGCATATGCTGTCCTTCCTTGGCCCAATGAGCGTGAAATAAGAGAGGTGCCGCCAACACCGAAGAGATTGCCGATGGCCATTAAAACAAGAAACACAGGCGTTGCCAACGAGACGGCTGCTACAAGAATGTCCTGCCGGGTTTGGCCGATAAAAAAAGTATCCGCCAGGTTATAGATAAGCACCATGACCATGGCAGCCATGGCAGGAAAAATATTTTTGACAGCGTCTCGCGCAATGGAGGCGCCTTGCAGAAGATTTGTGGTCTGTTTGCGTTCCATTCTTTCTTCCTCCAATCTTAACAAGTAAACAGCTTGCTATTAATAGCGTGCATTTGATTTGCGCGCAAGAGAAGCTTGTCCCGCAGGACAAGCTAGTTTATTTCAGCGTATCGTATATTTTTTGCAACAGCTTTTTTAGTTGCGCGCGCTCTTCGCCGGTAAGCCCTGTCACAAGCCTTTCCTCCTCCTCTTCGATATGCACTTGCGCGTCGTAGTACATCGCCCATCCGCTTTTTGAGAGGGAGACGTGCTTTACGCGCCTGTCCTGTGGGTCTATGGAACCGGTGAGGAGCTTTTTCTTTTCCAACCGCACTGCGATGCCCGCGATGGTAGCTTGCGATGTGCCAAGGGCTTTTTCCAATTCCTTCAGCGTTGCAGAACCGGAAAAGGAATCGCCAAGATGAATCAGCATTTTCATTTGCGAAAGGGTAACGCCGCATTGCTGCAAATCCTTATTTACCTTTGTCCCAAACGAATCTGCAATTCGCTTCATCAGTTCACTACAATTTAATGCTTCCTTTGGCATGTCCATCCCTCCGGGTGCTACGCTCTTTTAAACATACCATATAAAAAGCATGCTGTCAATAGCGTGCTTTTAATTTACCGCAGAAAAGGGGCTGCCCTACGGGAAATTAAGAATTTTCACCGGGAAAGAGCAGCCTCCCTGCTGATCTAAAAGAAAAATGCACGGCGCATTCATGCCGTTTGGCAAGGAATGTGGCAAATAGGGAAAGCAGAGATTTCAGCAGCTTTGCGATTGAGCTGTGCGTAATGCTGGTACAGAATGCCAAAGCGGCGGGTGTACTTTGGTTTCCATGGCTTCTCTTTCCCACAAAAATGTAGGATTGCCGTATGCTCCATGACCCATGGCAAATTGCAGACGCCGCCGCTGCGCAGCAGATAATTGCTATAGTTGCGGGCATCATAGTTCCAGAGCACGTCCTCCAACGGAAGAATCTTATTGCCATATAAAGCGTTTAAAACATCCTGGTCCGGCAAAACCAACGCGATACGGTGTTGCTCCACGTAACGGAAAAGTTCAGATGCCTTGATTTCCTGCCGCGCGCGCTCCAGGTCCATCAAGAGGACGCCGGAGTTGTAGTAATCGTGTTCCGTACCCAGGCGTAACTGGTTAACG
>DVLH01000018.1 GCA_018715585.1 Candidatus Aphodomonas merdavium | reverse complement strand
ACGGCTTTCAAATTATGGAAGCGCTACGGCTGCATAGGCATTTGCACAAAAAAGAAGCCTATGAACAGGCCGTGGAGATGATGCGGCTTGTGGGCATCTCCTCTCCGCAGCAGCGCATGAAAGAGTACCCTTACCAGCTTTCCGGCGGAATGCGCCAGCGGGTGATGATCGCCATGGCGCTTTCCTGCGACGCTTCGCTTTTGATAGCCGATGAGCCGACAACAGCGCTGGACGTAACGATACAAGCGCAGATTCTTTCGCTGATGCAATCGCTGCAAGAACGGCTGAACACGGCAATTATTCTTATTACGCATGACTTGGGCGTTGTTGCCGAGATGGCACAGCGCGTGATGGTGATGTATACAGGGCAGGCGGTAGAAACAGCTCCTGTGGGTGCGCTGTTTTCCGAGCCGCTGCATCCCTATACGCGTGGCTTGCTGCAATCATTGCCGCGCTTGGATATTGTTAAGGATTCGCTTTATATGATTCCTGGGATGGTTCCGGATTTGCTGCATATTCCGCAAGGCTGCCGCTTTCAGCCGCGCTGTTCCTGTGCGCTGCCGATCTGTTCAAAACAATGTCCGGAAATGTTCGTGCTGGGAGAGCGTGCCGTCCGCTGCTGGCGTTACGCACCCGGTGGGGAGGGATGCTGATGATGCCGCAAGAAAAAAACGCAGCGCTGCTGGAGATCAGCCATTTAAAAAAATACTATCCTATTCGCAGCGGTTTGCTCCAGCGGAAGGAAGAGTATGTCAAAGCGGTGGATGATGTCAGTTTAAGCGTCCACCGTGGCGAAACGCTGGGCCTTGTGGGGGAAAGCGGATGCGGTAAATCCACGCTCGGACGTGCCGTGCTGCGTTTAACGGAACCGACCGCCGGTTCTGTGCGCTTGGACGGGGAAGAAATTGCAAGCCTGAGCGAAAAACAATTGCGCCGCTATCGTCAAAAAATGCAGATCATTTTCCAGGATCCTTATGCTTCCTTGAACCCTCGAATGACGGTTGGCGATATCGTTGGCGAACCGCTTGCGATCTTTGAAGGGATGAAAGGAGGGGCCTTGCGCGAGCGCGTGCTTTCGCTGCTGGAGAAGGTGGGGATGGATGCGCAGAGCTATGCCCGCTATCCGCATGAGTTTTCCGGCGGCCAGCGCCAACGCATTTGCATTGCGCGGGCATTGTCCGTGTCCCCAAAGCTTGTCGTTTGCGATGAGCCGGTGAGTGCGCTGGATGTGTCGGTGCGCGCGCAGGTGCTCAATCTGATGCGCTCGTTGCAGCGGGAACTTGGGCTCGCATATTTGTTTATCTCGCATGATTTGAGCGTTGTACGCCATATCTCTGACCGGGTTGCAGTTATGTATTTGGGCGAGATTGTCGAAATTGCGGGGCGCGATGCGCTTTATGACCATCCGGCCCATCCGTATACGCTGGCATTGCTTTCCGCAATCCCCATTCCCGACCCGCAAGTTCATCGCGAGCGGATTGTCTTGAGCGGCGATGTTCCTTCCCCGGCGCATCCTCCGGAAGGGTGCCGCTTCCATCCGCGCTGCCCGATGGCGCGGCCAGAATGCGCGCGCGAGCGGCCTAAGCTACAATGCGTAGAGGAAGGCCATTATGTCGCCTGTCACAGGCGCTTGGAGGCATAGCATGCAGACGGTTTCGTTTATTTGCGATGCGGTAGAACAGGATCGCGAAAAATATATTGAGTTGGCGAAAGAAATTTGGCGCTATGCGGAGCTGTGCTTTGAGGAAAAGCAGAGTGCCGCAGCGCTTTGCCAGGTCTTGGAAGACGAAGGGTTCCGAGTGCAAAAGAACGCGGCGGGCCTTTCGACTGCTTTCGTTGCAGAAGCCGGGCAGGGTGCGCCGGTGATTGGCTTCCTGGGCGAATATGATGCGCTGGATGGGCTAAGCCAGGAGGCGGATGTGGCTCGCCGCGAACCGCTCGTAGAAGGAGGCCCGGGCCACGGATGTGGACATCATGCGCTAGGGGTGGGCGCCCTTGCCGGTGCAATCGCTGCGTGGCGCTATCTACGTTCGAGCGGTTTGACGGGTACGGTGCGTTATTATGGCTGCCCGGCGGAAGAAGGGGGCGGGGGAAAAGTCCTCATGGCTTCCGCAGGCCTATTTAACGATTGTACCGCCGCATTGACATGGCATCCGACATGTTATAACAGCATTTGGTCGTGTAACTTCTTGGCTACGCGTACCATCACATTTGCCTTTGAAGGGTTTGCTGCGCATTCAACGATGCAGCCCCAGCTAGGCCGCAGTGCTTTAGAGGCGGTGGAGCTTACGAGCGTAGGGGCGAACTATTTGCGCGGCCATGTGGAACGGGATGTGTTTATCAACGGCGCAGTGCTGGACGCGGGGCCTACGGCGCCCAACATCATTCCGGCCTATGCGGCGGTACGCTATTTGCTGCGCGCGCCGACGCAGCGGCAGGTGCATGAAACGGCGCTGCGGCTATATGACGTGGCGCGCGGAGCGGCGCTGATGAGCGGCACAAAGCTTACCATTACGGTAGATGCCGGCCTTTCGGAATTGGTTGCAAACCGGACGCTTGAAAAACTTGCGCATAAATCGTTTTCACAGGTTGGCATTGCACCCGTTTCGCAGGAAGATCTTGACTTCGCGCTGGCGATTCAAAAAACGCTGCCTCCCGGGGCCGAAGAGAGCACGTTTGCTAACCTGCGCTATCTATATCGTGAACGTGCCAACGAGATCATTGAGGCCATTCGCGGAAAACGTGTGGAAGAGATCCTGTATCCTTACGTCGCAATGGACCATCCGAAGTTTGGTTCCACCGACGTGTGCGATGTGAGCTGGTTTACCCCCACCGTGCAGGTTACGGCCGCTTGTTATGCCAAGGATACGCCGGGGCATTCCTGGCAGATTGTTGCGCAAGGCAAGCGCGCGCTGTGCATGAACGCAATGCTCACGGCAGGAAAAGTGCTCGCGTTGACGGCTGCACGCTTGTTTGAATCGCCCCAAGAGGTTGCGGCTGTGCGCGAG
>DVLH01000115.1 GCA_018715585.1 Candidatus Aphodomonas merdavium | reverse complement strand
GACCAGAGAAAGCCGGAAAGGTCAAGCCCCTGCGCCAGCGAAACGCCCGTCCACATGCTGGCGGAAAAGAACGTGAACCCCAGCATGATAAAAAACATCGCCGCGAAACCCTTGCGCGCCGATGCCGGAACTGGTTCCAGCGAGTAGTCCTTGTCGATTTCTTTTTCTTTGTTTTTTTTCAGGTGCATTGCGGATGCCGTCATAAAAGCGCCTCCTTGATTTATTGTCGTGCGGCGCGGACGGGCAGAAAAAAACCTCTCCCTACGCATGCGCAAGGAAGAGGCAGTATCCTCCGTGTTCACCTCAGTCCTTTTCGGCCTCCCGGACCGAATTAAAGCACCGCGTTGACTCGGCGGGTATTATAGCGATGAAACCTTTCGCTGTCAAGCGGAAAAAACGACAAGATTTTTATACGCCGTTTGCAGCGGTTGGTAGAAACAAAACGGCGCACCGCATCCTGACGGCGCGCCACGCCCAAAAGTTTGCCTATGGCAGATTGCTAAGCCGCGTTTTCCTTGGGGGGCTGCGGTGGCTGCCCGTTTTTTTCGCGGCGCTGCAAATCTTCGCGCAAAAGCCGGTAAATGGCCGCTGCGAGCGGAACGCCCAGCAGCATGCCCATAATGCCGAGCAACCCGCCGCCAACCGTAACGGCGGCAAGCACCCAAACGCCCGGCAGGCCGATGGAGGAACCAACGACGTGCGGGTAAATCAGATTGCCTTCCAATTGCTGGAGAATGATCAAAAACACCAGAAAGATTACGGCCTTGATCGGGGAGATGACAAGGATCATGAACGCGCCTACAAGCGCGCCGATATAAGCGCCGACGATGGGTACCAGCGCCGTAAAGCCCACCAGCGTACCGATCATCGTCGCATACGGCAGGCGCAAGAGCAGCATGCCGCACGTGCACAGCCCGCCCAGGATGACGGCTTCCGTGCACTGGCCGACGATATAACGGTGAAAGCAGTCGTTGAGTACGGCAAGGACATGGCTGACGCGCTTGTTTAAGGTTGCGGGGAGGTAGCTGTCCATAAGCCTGCGGCACTGGCGGGTCAGCTTGTCCTTGCCGGAGAGCAGGTAGAGCGCAAAGATGGCGCTGAGAAACACCGTGGCCACGGTAGAAACAACGGATGAAACGGTTCCCGCCACAAACCCGAACACGCCGCCTACACCGGAAGAAAGGAAATCCAGCAGCTTTGCGGTCCAGTCTTTCCAGTTGATGTTGTCCCATAGGGTTTGCAGCTGCTGCGGCGCCCACGGCGGGACGGTAAACCCGGTGACGAGCCCTTCGGCAGAGTCGGAAAGCTGTGAAAGCAGCAATTCCGAGCAGGCCACCAGCTGCGGCACGATCAGCCCGATAATCAGCGCTACCAGCACAAGCAGCGTCAGGATGGCGGCGAAGAGGCAAACGGGCCTGCGGCTTTTGAGGATGGCGGCATCCTGCCGTTTGGGGAAGTAGACCCGCTCATAAAAAGTCATGAGAATGTTGACCAGGTATGCCGCTATGCAGCCGAATGCAATCGGTTTGGCGGCGTCGGCAAACAGCACCAGCAAACCGGCCAGCGCATCCCAATAGTAAATGCATAGGTAGACTAAGAATGCTGCGATGCCAACGCGCAGGTATGTTTTCCACTCCTGTTTCATGTGTTCCTCCCGCGTTGTTTCTTATCGCATATAGTATAGCGGAGCGCCGCTGCTTTTGCAACGGCATTTGCCGCGGCAAGAGGGAACCCGCGCGCGTGCGTCGAAAAAGACAAGCAGTGGCTGCATGCAGGGAGGTTTGGACAGGGAGGGGAAATAATGCGATACAGGGGTGTCATTTTTGACCTGGACGGCGTGCTTTGCTCTACGGACCGGTATCACTACCTGGCCTGGAAGCAGCTGGCGGACAGGCTGTCAATTCCGTTTGATGAGACGGTGAACAACCGCCTGCGGGGGGTCAGCCGCATGGCAAGCCTGGAGATCATCCTGGAAAAGAGCCCCGTGGCATACAGCGCGCAAGAAAAAGAAGCGCTTGCGGCGGAAAAGAACGAGACATACCGCAAGCTGCTCGGCGGGATGAGCCGTTCCGACCTTGCGGGCGGAGCGCTGGAAACGCTGCGGACGCTGCGCGGCCGTTCGGTGCTGCTGGCCGTGGGTTCCTCCAGCCGTAACGCGCCGTTTATCCTGGAAAAGATCGGCCTGGACGGCTTTTTTGACGCCGTCGTCGACGGCAACGCCATCACGCGCTCCAAGCCGGATCCGCAGGTGTTCGTGCTGGCGGCGCAGAGGCTTTCGCTGCCGCCGGCGGCGTGCCTCGTCGTCGAGGATGCGCACGCGGGCGTGGAGGCGGCCGTGAACGGGGGCTTTGATTGCGCTGCGATGGGTGATGCAAAGGACGACCCGCGTGCGCGCTACCGGCTGGAAAGGCTGGAAGATCTGACCGCCATTTAAAAAGCGCGCGCGTCTTCTTCGACACTGAGCGTTTGTACAAAAGTATCGGACAAAAGGAGCGAACTCAGCATCACATTTTGATAGGGTTCCAATAGCTTGGCGACGATGACGAGCCCTTTGCCGCGCGCCGGCCCTTTTGTGGATTGCCCCGGGATGACGCCGCGGCGGCGGGTTTCTTCGGTGATGGCGTTGCTGATGCGGTAGGAAACCTTGCCGGGCGCTGTGCTCAAGACAACCTCCACCTGCCCTCCCGGCAGCTGCGCCGCTTCCTCGATGGCATTATCCAGCAGGATCCCCAAAACGCGCGTCAGGTCG
>DVLH01000114.1 GCA_018715585.1 Candidatus Aphodomonas merdavium | reverse complement strand
CTGATGCGCCTGAAGACTGTGGGGGACGTGGTTTCCTATCTTAATCCAAACAACAATAATAGAATGGAACGCTTGCAAGCGTTGCAGCAGGCGCTGGGGTATGCATTCAAGGATGCATCGCTCCTGCGCCTGGCATTGACGCACCCTTCTGCTGGGATGGGTGCGGATAATCAGCGCCTGGAATTCTTGGGCGATGCGGTGCTGCAGCTGTGCGTCTCTGCGGCGTTGTTTGCGCGTTACCCCCGGGAACGGGAAGGCGCGCTGACAGCGATGCGCCAGGCGCTTGTGCGGGAGGAGACGCTCGCCCGTGCTGCCCGTTCGCTCGGCATCGGGCCGTGCCTCCGCTTTGACAAGGGGGAGGCGGCATCTGGCGGGCGGGAAAAGCCATCCGTCCTCGCCGATGCAATGGAGGCCGTGCTGGCCGCCGTCTATCTGGACGGTGGGCTGGATGCGGCGTTTCAGCTTTGCCGCCGTGTGCTCGACGATTTTGTGCCGCCGCAGAGCGAAAAAAACTGGAAAAGCATGCTCCAGGAACGCGAGCAGGATCAGGGCCGTCCTGCGCCGACGTATCGCATTGTCGGGCAGGAGGGGCCGCCGCATGCGCGGATTTTTACTGCGGAAGTGCTGCTGGACGGCACCGTGGCGGGGCGCGGCCAAGGCAGCACCAAAAAGCACGCAGAGCAGGAAGCCGCGCGCGCGGCGATGAGCGAATTTCAGACCGGAGAAGAAAACAGTTGAGACTGAAAAAACTGGAGCTGACAGGGTTTAAGTCGTTTGCGGAAAAGACGGAGATCGTCTTTCAGGACGGAACGACGGCCATCGTGGGCCCAAACGGAAGCGGAAAATCGAATATCTCCGACGCCGTGCGCTGGGTGCTCGGCGAGCAGAGCGCGAAATCCCTGCGCGGAGCAAAGATGGAGGACGTCATCTTCAACGGCACCGAAAAGCGCAAACCTTTGACGTTTTGCGAGGTGTCGCTGCTGATGGACAACGAGGACGGCGCGCTGGGCATTGACGCGGCGGAGGTGCTCGTTACGCGGCGCGTATGGCGCAGCGGCGAGGGCGAATATTTCATCAACCGCGCCGCCTGCCGCCTGCGCGACATCCAGGAGCTCTTCCGCGATACGGGCGTGGGCAAGGACGGATATTCCGTCGTCGGCCAAGGGCGCGTGGACGAAATCCTTTCGCAGCGCTCGGAGGACAGGCGGCATGTGTTTGAGGAAGCCGTCGGCATCGCCACCTACCGCGCGCGCAAGGAAGAGGCGGAGCGCCGCATGGACAACACGCGCCAAAACCTTGAGCGCGTAGAGGATATCCTTTCGGAGCTGGAGGGCCAGCTGGCCCCGCTGCAGGAGCAGGCCGAGGCGGCCAAGCGCTATCTTTCCCTGCGCGATACGCTGCGGGAACTGGATTTAAACCAATTTCTCATCCGCCATCAAAAGCAAACCGAGCGCGTGGAGCAATTCGGCCAGGCGCTTTCGCAGTCGCAGCAGGCGCTTTCGCAGGCGCAGCCGCGCGTACAAGCCTTGCAGGAAGAGCGCGAGCAGGCCGAGGCGCGCGCCGATGCGCTCTATGCCCAAGGGGAACAGGCGAACGCCGCCGTGCTGCAGGCGGCGCGCGAGGCGGACGCACGCCGCGCAGCCAACGAGCTGCTGCGCGAGCGCATCGCCCGCTTTGCGGCCGACGGCGAAAAGGAAGCGCTGCTGCGGCGGGAGGAGCAGGAAAAGGCCGACGCCCTCGCGCTGAGCCGGCGGCAGAATGCATCGGAGATTTCGCGCCTGGAGGAAAGCTTGGCGCAGGCCGGCAGCGCGCTGGCGGCGGCGGAAGAAGAACTTGGCCGGGCGCAGCGCGAAACGGCGGATGCCGAGCAGGCTGTGGAAGCGCATAAGGCGGCGCTGATGGCCGCCATGAACCGCGCCGCGGACGTGCGTTCTACCCAGGCGCGGCTGGGCGCGCTGGAACAAAGCTTGGAAAGCCGCTTGCAGGAGGCGCGCGAGGAAGCGTCCGCTGCCGGCGAAGGACGCCAGCAGCTGGCGGAGAGCCTGTGCGAAGCGCAGGAAGAGCTGGAGGCGCGAAATGCCGCGAAGGCCGCTTTGGATGCGCAGGCACGGGAGCTGGATGAATCCGTGCGCGAGGCAGGCCGCCGTTCGGAACAGCTGCTGGCCCAGCTGAACGAGCGTTCGCGGGCCATGCACGAAGCCGCGTCGCGCCTGAAGGTGCTGCGCGAGATGGCGCGCGATTATGAAGGATATCAAAACGCCGTCCGCCAGGCGCTTGCCCATGCGCGCGGCGACCAATCCGTGCGCGGTGTGGTGGCCAATATCCTTCACACGCCTAAGAAGCTGGAGCGCGCGCTGGAGATGGTGCTGGGCCCTGCGCTGCAAAACATCATCACGGAGGATGAGCATGCCGCCAAGCGGCTCATCCAGTATTTGCGTGAAAACAAGCTGGGCCGCGCGACCTTCTTGCCGATGAGCGCGGTGCGCGGCCGCGTGCTCTCGCGCGAGGAGCGGCAGGTGCTGTCGATGCCGGGCTGCGTCGGCGTGGCCAGCGAGCTGGTGACGTTCCAGGAGGAGTACCGCGGCATCGTCGAAAGCTTGCTGGGGCGCACGGTTGTGGCGGAAAACCTCGACTGCGGCATCGAGATCATGCGGCGGGGCCGCCATGCGTTTCGCCTGGTGACGCTGGAGGGCGACGTGATGCACTCCGGCGGCTCGATGACGGGCGGTAGCGTGCAGAGCAGGATGACGAGCCTGCTCTCGCGCGAGCGGGAAATTGCCGAGCATGCCCAGCTTGTGCAGGCGCTGGAGAAGGAAATTGCCTCGCTCCAGGATGGCCTGCAGGCGCTGGATGCGGAGCGCGCGCAGGCAAAGCGCAAGCGCAACGAGCTTTTCGACCGCGCGCACGAGGCGGAGATCGACGTGGCGCGCAGCAGCGAGCATTTTGAGGGCGCCAAAGCGGCGCTGAATGAGCACGACGCGCGCCAGCAAAAGGCGGCGCTGCTGGTGGAGCAGATTTGCGAGAACCTCAGCGATATCCGCGCGCAGCTGCAACAGGCGGAACAGGCGCAGTCGGGCGGCGATGTGGACCGTGAGAGCATGCAGCAGGAGACCGTCCGCTTGCAGCAGGTATTGGCTGCGGGGCGCGAGCGCGTGGAACGGCTGCACGAGCAGAGCGCGCAGCGCCGTGTATCCGTCGCCGAACAGGAGCGCGAGCTTGCGGCGGTCAGGCGCGAAGGCGAACGGCTGCGCGCAGAGGAAGAGGCGCTCACGCGCGGGCGGGAACAGCGCGCGCGCACCCGCCAGGAAGAAATGGGCCGCAATAAGGACGACGAGGAGCGGCTGCTGGAAGGGGAGCGCGACTTGGAAAAGCTGACGCAGGCGCTGGATGGCGCGCGCCAGGCCCATGAAGAGCTCATTCAGCGGCAGAAACAGGCGCAGGCACAGGCGCGCAGCCTTACGGGCGAGCTGGAGGCGCTGCGCGTGCAGGTGAACGAGGAGGCAGAGCGCGGGCATCATTTTGAACTGCAGCTCGTGCGCGCGCAGGCGGACCTGAAAGCGCTACAGGACCGCGTCTGGAACGAGTACGAACTTACTTACGCCGGGGCGGAAGCTTACCGGCGCGAAGGCTTTAACCTGCGCGAGGCGGATAAGGAGATTGCCTCGCTGCGCGCGCAGATCCGCGCGCTGGGCACGGTCAACGTCAACGCCGTGGAAAGCTACCGCCTCACGAAGGAACGCTTTGACCAGCTCGACGCGCAAAAGCAGGACCTGCTCAAAGCCGCGGAAGATTTGCAGAGCATCATCACCGGGTTGCTCTCGCAGATGGAGAGCCGCTTCCGCAAGCGCTTTCAAATGCTCAACGGTTTTTTCGGGCAGGCGTTTACGGCGCTTTTCGGCGGCGGAAGGGCGGAGCTGCGCTTGACGGACGAAAGCGACGTGCTCGGCTGCGGCATCGACATTGTGGCCGAACCGCCGGGAAAGAAGCTGCAGCTGCTTTCGCTGCTCTCGGGCGGCGAGCGCGCGCTGACGGCCATCGCGCTGCTGTTTGCCATGCTGCAATTGAAGCCGACGCCGTTTTGCATTCTGGATGAAATTGAAGCTGCGCTGGACGAGGCCAACGTGGCCAACTTCGCCGATACGCTCAACAATTTTGCAAAAAAGACGCAGTTTGTCGTCGTCACCCACCGCCGCGGCACGATGGAGCGTTGCCAGGCGCTCTACGGTGTGGCGATGGAAGAGCGCGGCGTTTCGCGGATGGTTTCGGTCAAGTTGGAGGATGCTTCCTAAAACGCTTGAGGAGGGACGGATATGGCTGGTTTTTTCGCACGGCTCAAACAGGGCCTTTCGCGCACGCGCCAGAACGTGAGCGGCAAGGTGGACGAGCTTGTGAGCGCGTCTCCCGTCGTGGACGACGAGTTTTATGAGGATTTGACCGATATTTTGATCCTGGCGGACGTGGGAGTGAACGCCGCCACGCAGATCGTGGACGCGATCAAGGAACGCGCAAAGCGCGAAAAGGTGCGCGATGCCGTGCAGGTGCGCGAGATGCTCCGCCAGGAGCTGAAAGAGCGTATGGATGGCGGCAGGCCGCCGCTGCAATGGCCGATGGTGATGCTTGTGGTCGGCGTCAACGGCGTGGGCAAGACGACGACAATCGGGAAGCTGGCGCTGCGCTTTAAGAACGCGCAGCATGGCGTGCTGCTGGCGGCGGCCGATACGTTCCGCGCGGCGGCGGCCGACCAACTGCAAATTTGGGCAGAGCGCGCGGGCGTGCCCATCGTGCGCCACGGTGAAGGCGCTGATCCGGCGGCGGTCGTTTTTGATGCGATCCGCGCGGCCAAGGCCAGGGGTGCGGAGCTGCTGATCATCGATACGGCGGGACGGCTGCACAACAAGAAAAACCTCATGGACGAGCTGGAAAAGATCACGCGGATTATCAAGCGCGAATATGCTGAGGCAAACCTTCGCTCGATGCTTGTCGTGGACGCAACGGCCGGCCAGAACTGCTTGCAGCAGGCGCGCATGTTTAAGGAAGTCGCCGATATCAACGGCGTTGTGCTGACGAAGATGGACGGCACGGCCAAGGGCGGAATCGCCATCGCCATTCAGCAAGAGCTCAAGCTTCCGGTGTGGTATATCGGCGTGGGCGAAGGCATTGACGACCTGCAAGCGTTTGACGCGTCGGATTTTGTGGACGCCATCCTCTAATGCTGCATAAGAACGAGACAATTGAATTGACCTGCCATGCCCTCGGCGCACAGCTGGAAGGCGTTTGCCGCTACGAGGGGCAGGCGGTGTTTGTGCCGGGAGCGTTGCCGGGGGAGAGACTGCTCGCCAGGGTTGTCAAGGTGGAAAAGCGCTACGCGTTTGCCAAGGTGTTGCAGGTTCTTGAGCCCTCGGCGCAGCGTGCCGTTCCGCCTTGCCCGCAGTATCCCCGCTGCGGCGGCTGCAACGCGCTGCACATGCGTTATGAGGCGACGCTGCAAGCCAAGCGGCAAAACGTGCTCGATTGCTTGACGCGCATCGGCGGGGCGGACGGCGTTTGCGTGGAGGAGACGGCGGGCATGCAAAACCCGTTCCGTTACCGCAACAAGGGGGCGTTCCCCGTTGCGGGCAGCAGCGCGGCGCCGCTGATCGGCTGTTTTGCCGCCAGGAGCCACGCAGTGGTGGACGCGCCGGAAGGCTGCCTTTTGCAGACGGAAACGTCCGCGGCGCTCATGGACGCCGTGCGCGGCTGGGTTGTTAAAAACGGCGTGCCGCCTTATGATGAGCAAAGGCATGCGGGGCTGTTGCGCCATGTGATGACGCGCGAGGCGGCAAGCGGCGCTTCTATGCTGATCCTTGCCGTCAACGGCGAGCGCATCCCCGCGCAGGAGGATCTGATTCGCCGTGCGCGCGCGGCGGCGCCCGGGCTGGCGTCCGTCGTCCTGTCGCCCAACACGGCGCGCACGAACGTTATCCTTGGTCCGCATTGTACGTTGCTGTGGGGCGCGCCCTATTTGGAGGAGACGCTGTGCGGCTTTTCCATGCGCATCTCGCCGCAGTCGTTTTTTCAGGTGAACCGCGAACAGGCAGAACGGCTGTGCCGCATTGCGGTCGATTTTGCCGCCCTTCGCCCGGGAGAGCGGGCGTGGGACCTTTACTGCGGCTGCGGCACGTTGACGCTACCGCTCGCCCAGGCGGCGGGCCATGTGACGGGCATTGAGATCGTTCCCGCCGCTGTAGAGGATGCGCGCGATAACGCGCGCCGCAACGGCGTTGAAAACGTGGATTTTGTTTGCGGCGCGGTGGAGGAGCGCGTGCAGGCGCTGCTGGCTGCCGGCAAGCCGGACGTCGTGGTGCTTGACCCGCCCAGAAAAGGCGCGCTCCCACAGGCGCTGCATGCCGTGGCTGCCGCGTCCCCCGCGCGCATCGTCTACGTTAGCTGCAATCCCGCCACGCTTGCGCGCGATGTAAGCATTCTCTCGCAACGCGGATACTCCGCTGTCCGTGCGCAGCCTGTGGATATGTTCCCGTGGACGGCGCATGTGGAAACCGTCGCCTTGCTTTTAAAGGGAAAAGCCGGCTCGAAAAAGGTTTGTGCGGCGCTGCCTTTGGAGGGCGGGGAGATGTCTGGGGTTTAAAACGGTGCCGCATAGGGTCCGATGATACGGCGCGCATTGCATCAGACGGGCTTGCAGGTGCCTTCTTGCTATATCTCCAAGGCAAACCAAAGCCTGAAAATACCGGGCAGCTGAAATGCCCGTCCAAATGGAAGCGGCAATCACCGAGGTGCTGAAATCCTTTGGGGCGTTTTAAGCCCCGCCATGATGATTGTTTAGGCGTAAAATTGTCCGTAGCGTTTTCTACGGGCTTTTTTCTGTTTGCACGAGAACTATTGACTTACTCGATATTCGAGTTATACTATAAGCAGATAGCTCGATTATCGAGAGATGAAGGTGCGAAGATGCCAAGAGAAAGGTTTAAGACGCTGACAGAGCAGATGTTCTATATCTTGCTCTGCCTTTACCAAGAGCGCCGCGGGGCAGATATCCTTGAGATGGTTCGCGCCATCACAGCGGACCGGGTCAGCATCGGTTCCGGGACACTCTATGACCTGCTGGAGCAATTTGCACATGAGGGAATGATTCAGGAGACCAAGGCAGAAGGCCGACGCCGTAGCTACATCATTACAGAAAAAGGGCGGAGAATGCTGGAAAAGGAATACCTGCGCCTCCAGGCGCAAACCGCTGATTATAATCGCATATTGGGAAAGGACCACTGACATGAAGGGAAAAAAGAGAAAGCTGGAATTGCTTTCGTTCTATGATCATACAGGCATAGAGCGGCATCTGGCGGATATGGCGCAAAAGGGCTGGATGATTGAGAGAATGTCCAACTATTTTTGGACCTATCGTAAAATTCAGCCCCAGAAACTTATTTTCACTGTAAGTTACTTTCCGAAGGTCTCGGACTTTGACCCGGGCCCTTCGGAGGCACAGCAGACTTTATTTGACTTCTGCGCCGAAACAGGATGGGCCTTGGCGTGCACCTGGTTTCAGATGCAGGTGTTTTATAGTGCAGAGGAAAACCCCACCCCCATCCATACGGAGCCTTCCCTGGAGGTGGCAGCAATCCATAATGCATGCAAAAAGAATTACCTGCGCATTTACAAAGTTCTATGCTTGATTGCTGCGTTGGCTACAATCCTCTTCCTTTCTTCGCTCATCAGCGATACATTGCGGCTTCTGGCAAGTCCAACGGCTCTTTTCCTAGGAATGGGCTGTACATTGCTGTTTCTCTATACGCTGGTGGAGCTGAGGGTCTATAATGCCTGGCATAGGAAAGCTAAGAAGCAGGGCGAATATGGGATGTTTCTGGATACCCCTTCCACGGCGGGGTTCCAGAAGGGGATGCTGCTGCTTCTGAGCCTGTGCCTGCTTTACTGGCTGGTCAGCCTGGCCGCCACAGGCAACAGCTTTCTGCTGGTGCTCTTCCTGGCGGTCCTGTTGTGCCTGGCGGCCGTCTCTGCCTCTGCCAGGACGGTAAAAGAATTTTTGAAACAGCGGCGTGTTCCCTCAAAGATCAACCGGGGGGTGACTGCTGCGGCTAGTTTTGTGGTTGCCTTGCTCCTCTGGAGCGGCGTGTTGGCCCTGGGCGTGCAGCTCTTTGTCCATGCGGACCTGAAAGACCTGCCCGCTTATGCGGAAGCGCCCTTTACGATTTCCGATCTGCGGGAAACCGCTTACGATGACTATCTCACCACAGTCAGCCCGGATAAATCCCTCTTTTTGGAACGGCTGGAGGTCCGGCAGCAGCACGGGCTTGATGACGAGCCCTCTGCGGACATTCCGGAGTTGCAGTATGAACTGTACCGGGTGAAGGTTCCGGCGCTCTATGGCTTCTGTGAAAAGCAGCTCAAACGCCTGGCGATTCTCTCCACTTTTTGGAAGGGAAAACTGGTGGAACAGGACGCTGCGCCCTGGGGAGCGGAAAGGACCTACAGGCTGTATGCAGACAGCGATACAAAGAGCAGCACCTACTTGCTTTGCTACCCAGGCCTGCTGGTTCGGGTGGAATTCAGCTGGGAACCGTCCGGCGAGCAAATGGGCCAGATTGGCCGGCGCCTGGGCGCTTATGGCTAATGCTGCCGCTTTACGCAGAGGAGGCTGCATGGAATGGACGGGCCGAGATGGCCTTTTTGCCCAAACGAAATCCCGAGCAGCATGTTGCGGTGGGGTTGCATCTGCATGACGGGACCAATGCGTCTGCGCTGGAAAAGCACGGCTGGAAGGGGTCAAATCCGCATATCGCACGGGGCAAAGAGAAACATGGTATTATAAAGAAAAAGCCATTGCGGGGGAGAATCACCAAGAACATGGGAAAAACGATTTGGCTGCATCTACATGGCGTTATAACGGATAACGCTGCGGCTTTGCCGGAGATGGTTCCAGCAGCCGCCAGGGCCTCCTTCAGATGGAAACATTCCCTTTGAAACTTTTTTTGAGAAATAGGAGAATTACGTATGGGAAACAGATGTATCATTGTGGGCGGCGCTGCCATTAACAATTATGATTTTATCCGCAAACAACTGCGGGAAGAGGATTATTTTATCTTCTGTGACAGCGGTTTGCGCCATCAGGCAGGATTAAAAGTAAAACCATCATTAATTGTGGGAGACTTTGATTCCCATCCAAAGCCGCAAACCGATATTGAAACAATCACCCTGCCCTGTGAGAAGGATGATACTGATACGGTTTTTGCTGTGAAGGAAGCGGTCAAGCGTGGGTATAACGAGTTTATCCTCGTTGGCGTTGTGGGAGCAAGGCTCGATCATACGCTTGGAAATGTGTATATTTTGCTGATGCTTGACAAGCTTGGCAAAAAAGGAAAAATCGTGGATGACTATTCCGAGATGGAGCTTGTTGCGGATACTCCGGTTTCTATCGACGATTCTTTTGCTTTTTTCTCGCTTTTGAA
>DVLH01000113.1 GCA_018715585.1 Candidatus Aphodomonas merdavium | reverse complement strand
TGCCCAGCGTCACTTCTCCGCTCTTGCCGATGAACTGCTCGTAGAACTCCGGCTCCTGCGCCTTTGCCCCGAGGCCCGCCGTTTCGGCAAAGTTTTCATCGCCGATGACGATGTCCGCAATCGCGCCTTCCGCATCCAGGCCGATTTCCACGTACACATCGCCCGCGAAGCCTTTCTTCGTCGCGCTGCGAATGGTGAGCGACGGGTCAATCGTGCGCTGCTCCACGGGAGCCGCCGGCTCCGCCGCGGCCACCGGTTCGCTGGCGATTACTTCCTCGCCCGTAGCAAGGCCCATCGCCATGTTCACCGCGTTCACGACGGCCTGCGACGTGATTGTCGCGCCGCTGATGGTGTCGATATCCGTGCCCAGCGTCAGCTGGCCGGTTTTCCCGATAAACTGCTCGTAGAATTCCGGCTCCTGCGCCTTTGCGCCCAGGCCCGCCGTCTCGGCAAAGTTCTCGTTGCCGATGACGATATCCGTAATGACGTTGGCATCGTCCAGCGTGATTTCCACGTACACTTCCGCCGCAAACCCGTTCACGGAGGCCGCATAGCGCCCGTCGCCCAGGTCTTCGGCGCTGCCCGTCTGCGCCACTTCAAACCCGGCAAACGGTGCAATCGCGTCAATCGCCTGGTTTACGCCGCGAACGACGGCGCTGGAGGTGATCGTTGCCGCCGTAATGGCGTCCACTTCCTGTGCGTCCGTCTCGTTTTCAATGCCGTCATCCAGCATCACAGGCGCTTGCACGTTGATAAACTGATCCTGGAATTTTGCCTCTTTCGCCTTTGCGCCAAGGCCGGCCGTTTCGGCGAAGTTTGAGCCGCCCACCTTGATGCCGTTGAGCACGGGCGCATCCGCCTGCGTGCCGACGGTCACCTCCACGGGGCCGCCAAAACCGGTTACGGTCACCTGCGCAACATAGCCAACGGCCTGGCCATCCTTCAAGCCGCGATAAACAGAGTCTGCATCCTCCGTCTCCAACGGTTCAAAGGTGTCCGCGTCGGGCACAAGCTCCTTGCGGGCCGCTTCGGCATCCGCATCCGCCTGCTGCGCGATGACGTCTTTCGTCACCTCGTTCGTCGCCGCCAGGCAAAATGCCGCGATCATCGCAATGACCGTCAGCACAATCCAGGCCGCCAGCTTCCTTTTCATTCGCCATTCCTCCTACGCATTGCTTCCGGGCAGGGGCGTCCCAACATGCGCTGAGCCAGCGCAAAATCGCCCTCCATGACTGCCTTGCGGACCGCCGTACTGGAAACGAGCTCACCGCTTGCAAGCCGCACAGGCTCGATCACGGTGAGGCCAACGGAATACTCCGCGCATAGCGCGGAAAGCATCTCGGCCCCACATTCTCCGTGGTAGCCGAAGCGGTGATCATACCCGACAACGAGATGCTTTGCTTTCAGCCCGTTGAGCAAACAATTTACGAAGAAATCACGCGCGTGCATCATGCGCATGTTTTCATCAAAATTGCTTACGGCCGCAGCATCCAACCCCGCCGAGCGAAAAAGCGCAAGTTTTTCCGCAAGCGGGGTTAACTCCAGCACCTGGCAATCTGGCCGGATCACCTTGACGGGCATCTCGCTGAACGTATGCGCACAGGAAATAAGCCCCTGCGTGCGCGCGACAGCAACCGCCGCCGCAATCAGCCTTTGATGCCCTATGTGCACCCCATCGAAAAAGCCCAAGCAGACGACGGACGGCGCTTCAAGCGTCTCTCCCTCGTCCAGCCGGACCACACGGAACGTATTGCCCGCGCGCACCTCCAAGCGTTTCCGGCACGCGGAAAGCTCGCCGTCGAGCAGCGAGTCCCTTTTTTCATCGATGGAATTCAACATTTGTGTTCATCATACCATTTCTGCAGAATTGATGTCAAGATAACATACAAATTAAGATAAACAAGAATGATTGTTATCTTTGCCAAAGCTTTCCATCCCTCTCAGCTGCGCAGGCGGCGATCCAGTTTTTTGTCACGCCGGTACTTTGTGCTTTGCGTCGCCGGCAAAGCGGTACACTTTTTTCGCTTTACATGCCGAAGGCGCGGCTACGCCGCGCCAAACGCTCGCCCTTCCGGACCTTATACATCGGGTTGATCCCCTTGCGGCACGCTCTGCGTCTGTGACGCAATCTCAACGACGACCTGGTTGGGCAGGCAAATGATCTGCCGTCCCAGCATGCGCAGCTGCCAGTTTTCCAGCGTCACCATCCCCTGCTGGACGCAGAGCTGGTTGTCGCAGCTGCTGCTTTTCATGTAGGCGCCGTCCTCAGTCACGGCGACCACGTTGACACAGCCGTTTTCCTGTTCCACGCGGATTTCCTGAGGCTCTCCCAATGGAACGGTCGCATACAGATCGCTGCCGACATAGATGCGCACAACCTGCTCGGCCCCCGTTTGCATCAGCGATGCATTGCGCTCTCCAAACAAAAACGATGCGCCAATGAAAGCCGCTGCCACCAACAACACGCCCAGAACGATCAGCAAATCTTTCTTGCGCACCATCCGGTCCGTTTCCCGCCTTCCCTAGCCAATAAAGCAAGGGTTATTATAGCACACGCATCCGCTTAGAACAATCCTTTTACGCCGGAAAAGCGTTTACATTTGCGGCAAAACCACGTCCGGATATTCCTCTGCCGCTCGCTTTGCAAAACGCACGGCTTCACGCAGCAGCACACGGCCTCCCGGGCTGAGCATCCCATCGTCGCGCGTGACGGCCAGCATCCATGCGAATACGGGCTCGTCCCGGATGGGCAGCGCAATCAAGCCTTCGTTCTCTTCGTAGCGCCGCACGGAAAGGCGCGGCACAATCAGCACACCGTCGTTTCTGCGGGCATAGTCCAACGTTACGCCAAGGCCGCTTAAAAAAAGCGAAGCTGCCGGGTGCACGCCCGAACGCGCCAAACGGCGCCGAAACTCGCTGCCAATGCAGCAGCTCTCATGGGTATAGGCAAATTTCTGCCCCTGTAAATCCGCCAGCGCAAGCGATTCGCGCTTGGCGAGCGGATTATCCGGCGTCGTCATCACGTACACCGGCTCCCCATACAGCGGCGTAATGCGGCAACCGGCAACCGGCACGATTTCCAGCGCGAAAAGGAACCCCAGGTCCACTGTATTTTGCCGCAGCCACTCGGGAATCCGCACGTTAGCGGAGGTTTGCATGTCAAAATGGATATCCGGATAGCGCTGCGAAAACTCGGCAAAAAAAGGCACCAAATCGGCGGAAACGCTCATTTCACACCCGGCAACGCCGATGCTTTCCCGCAGCGCCGCCGTCTCGCTAAAAGCCTCAATGGAGTCATAGTAGGTCGCCACCATGCGCTTGGCATATTGCAAAAACTTTTCGCCGTCCTCGGTTAATGTAATACGCCTACCGCTTCGCCGCACGATTTTTACGCCCAGCTCCCGCTCCAGCAGCTGGATATGCTTGGAAAGCGTGGAGGGCGCATAGTTAAGCTGCACCGACACGGTAAGGTAATTCTTTTGTTCCGCAAGGGCGATAAAGGTTTGCAGTTCTTTAATGTCCATGGGACGGCTCCTTTTGTATGTTTTGCGCGGCGTTCAGGGCCGGAAATTTCCGGGCAGCATGTACGCGCGCGGCTTTCTCTGCGCCTTGGCGAGTCCCGCTTTCCCCTTCTCCCATTGCATCATACCATACACGGCCTTATAGATGAAAGGAATCGCGCAATTGGCAGCAGACAGCAATCGCCCCGGAGCATACCATATGCCCCGGGGCAGTTGCGGCAAAGGCAATTGCAGCCTTATTGGGCGTTCGCCGGATGCCATTCAGGCAGCTCGCCGGTGGAGACGTACAGGCCGGCCAGATAGCCGAACGTGCAGCTGTCTGCATCAGCGTTGGAGCCAAGGCGGTTCGTGCCATGGACGCCGCCGGTCACTTCGCCCGCAGCGTACAGGCCCGGAATGATCTGGCCATAGATATCCTTGACCTCGGTCTTGTCCGTGATGACAAGGCCGCCCATCGTGTGGTGCACGGAAGGATACTGCGGCAGCGCGTAATAGGGGCCTTCTTCAATCTTCACCATCGTCGCGGCCATCACTTTGCCGAAGTCCTCGTCCACGCCGCTGTCGATGAAGCCGTTATGGCGCTCAATCGTCGCCTGCAGGTTCTCGGCCGTCACAGACGGGTACTCGCCATGGATGGCAAAAGCGTTGATCTTCTCGGCCAGCTCTTCCAGCGTGTCAGCCTGGAGGACACGGCCACTGGCGATACCGCTTTCCAGCTCGCTCTCAAGTGCGAAGCCCTTGATGATATCCCAAGTGAAGATCGCATAGGTGGAGCCAAAGCCGGTATCCACGGCAGCGTTGGCGCACACGTCGCGGCGGTCGCCTTCGTTGACGTAGCGGTTGCCGTTATAGTCCACGTAGATGATGCCGTAGGACGGGCCGGTGAACGGCCACACCGCGTAGGTGTCCAGCACGCCGGTGTTCGGATCCGCCCACGGATAGCGCTGGATGTTGCTCATCTGCATGGTATTGGCGCCGATCGCCTGCGCGAGGTAGATGCCCTCGCCCGTGGAGGCGGAAGTGATGTTGGTGGTCGGCAGGTCGCCGGTCAGGTAAGGCACCTGCGTCTGGCGCATATCGATGTTGGAGGAGAAGCCGCCGGTCGCCAGGATGACGCCCTTGGTCGCTTCGATGTCCTTATAGCCATCCGCAGTCGCCACGCGGATGCCCACCACGCGGTTTTCCTCGTCACGCGTGCGGTAGATTTCCACCATCTTGGTGTTGAGCTGCACCGTGCAATCAGTGCTCTGCACCATCTTGTACTCGATGTTGGTGATGTCCGCGCCGATCTGGTTCTCGGTCACGTACGTGCGGTAGCCGTAGTGTCCGCCCGGACGGGCCAGCGTGTCGCGGATGACCAGGCCGTTATCCAGCAGCAGGTCGAAGAAATACGGCGAGCCGTAAACCATCACTTCAACCAGTTCCTCATTGGACATCTGGTCGCCGCCGTTCATCGTGTCTTCGATGTGCTTTTCAGCCGTATCCGGCTCAAGGTTGTATTTTTCCTGCAATTCGGCCGCAACCTTGGACGTATAGGCCGCATACTGCCCGCCGTTGATGGCGGAGTTGCCGCCCACGGTCGATAGCTTTTCAATCAGCAGCGTGTTCGCCCCTTCGGAGGCGGAAGCATACGCAGCCGCAAGCCCCGCAAAGCCAGAACCGACAACGACCACTTCGTAGCTCTCGTCCCACTCCTCAGGCACTTCAAAGGAGCCCATCACAGGATAATAGGAGGGAGCGAGCTCGACGGAGGTAGCAACCTCGGTCTCAAAATCGGCGATGTTCGCGCCGGCTTCGGTCAACGCCAGCCGCACCGCTTCGATGATGCCGTTGGACGTCATCGTCGCGCCGGTCACAACGTCAATGGCAATGCTTTGGTTTTCCACAATCGCCGCCGGGATTTCCGTGAGCGCCGGAATACCCGTCGAAGTTTCGTTGCTGGAGACGACCGTCACTGATTCAATAGCATCCTCCGAAACGGTTACCTCGACAACGAGATCCGGGAACATGCCGGTCACGGTTTCCGTATACGTGCCGGGCGTCATGCCTGCCGCGAATGCAGCGCCGGAAAACAGCGAGAGCATCATGGCTGCAGTGAGAAGAATGCCAAGAATCTTCCTCATTTTAGGTCCCTTCCTTTCATGTTGCCTTTGGGCCATAGCCCACGTTAATAATATCACAAATATGGTTATTTATATCACGAAATTTTGGTATGCAACTCTCACTTTTTTTCATTTGTAGAAGCTATTTCCTGCTTCCTCCAAAGCCGTCCCCGCGCGAAACGGCGCCCCGGCGGTTCGCCTGTCTCTAGCCTGGGCGGCAATGGACACGGCCGCTATTTCACCGGCCAAACCGGCAGAAAAAACGGGAAGCCCTAGGGCTTCCCGCAACACGCGGCCGGATTCGGTTTGCAATCGGAGGGTTGTAAGCGCCAAACGGCCCAGAATAGATATTTCCACCGGCTAAAAACGGGAAGCCTTATGGCTTCCCGTTTGCATCTTGTTTGTCTGGCGTCTGGCCGTTTTCCTGCTCCGCAGGGGGTTCACTCTTTTTAACTTTCTCACGCACCTTGGGCGGTATGTGCTTCATCAGCAGCGACGCCACAGAGCCCGTCGCGGCCCCCGTTGCAATTCCGACCAGCATGAGAATGCCCATGTAATAGAGAAGCTCGTTCGTATGCAGGATGAGGATCGCCATCAACACCTGTCCTACATTGTGGCACACCGCGCCGGCGATACCCACGCCCAACGTCCCGAAAGAGCGGAAGCAATACACCAGCACGCTCATCACCGCCAGGCTCAGCACTCCACCCGCAAACGCATACGCCATGCTCATCACGCCGCCAAACAGCAATCCGCTGAGCACAACCTTGATCACCATCAGCATGATCGCCGCCGGAATCCCCATCCAATACAGCGCCAGCATCAGCACGCTGTTGGACAGTCCCAGCTTGAGTCCCGGCATACCCGGTATTGGAAAGAGGCTCTCGATATATCCGAGAATCAACATGATCGTCGTCAGCAATGCTGAAAACGTCAGCTCGCTTACAGGATCTTTTTTGCGATTCATGGCTCTTCGCCTCCGTTATTCCACGGTGGACTGTGCCAACAGGTCCAGCAGTTCTTCCGGCGTCTTCAGCTCGAGCACCACGTTATTCGGCATGCAGATAATGTAGCTTCCCAGCAAACGTGAATTCCTGTTTTCCAGCGTGACTTCCCCTTCGGTCAGGCACACCTGGTCCGGACAGGTCGCCTCGTGCATGTCAAAGCGGTTCACGCCAATTTCCACCACGTTATAGTCCGCCTCCGTGCGGGCAACGCGCAGAAGCTGGCCGTCGTATTTTTCAATCAGCGGGATCGGCTGGAAATAATCGCCCATCCAGACGATCAGGTAGCTCTCCGCTACCTCCATCCCCCATTCTTCCAGCGCTGCTACCGTCTCCTCGTCCAGATTCGCGTAGGCCGCCCCTTCCTGTGAGCCGGCATCCGCTTCTTCGGCATCCGCTTCCGCAGGCTCCGTTTCCGCAGCGTCCGCTTCTTCGGCGTCCGCTTCCGCAGCATCCGCTTCCTGCGTTTGCGCATCTTCTTCCGCGCACGCGGAAGCAAACAGCCACGACAACGCGCGGCCGCTAGCAGTCGGCGTTACGTCTGTGAACTCTAAAGTCGCTCCATCTGGCAAACCGAGCTGCCCCTGCCGGGGTTTACTCTCGACGAACTTCGCCCCCACCAGAAGCGCCGCTGCGCACAACGCTGCCGCGACAATAATCCACAGATCCTTTTTCTTCATTCCTTCATTCCTCTCCCGGCGCATCGGCCGAAAAAATCACATACAAAAAGCGTATTTATCTTAACAAAAAGCCGCCGCACTGTCAATGCGGCTTTGCTGCGGTTGTTTCTGTCATCTTTGGGGGAAACGGCGCAAAAAAACGGGAAGAGACGGCGCCTCTTCCCGTTTTTTTCATTTTTAATTTTATTTACCGCTCATTCCCCAGGAAGAAGAACGCCAGCGTTCCCGGGCCGGAATGCGCACCGATGACGGGGCCCACGGGGCTGATCACGAACTCCTTGACGCCCAGCGACTGCGCCACCATATCGCGCAGCAGCTTTGCCTCGTCCTCGCAGTCGCCGTGGCTGATGCACATCAGCTGGTTCTGCGGCTCAATCGCCGTCTGCTGCACGCGCTCGACAATGCGCTGCAAAACAGCCCTTTGCCCGCGAACTTTGGAAACCACCTTCAGCTCGCCCAGATCGTTCACATGCATCAGCGGCCGGATTTGCAGCAGCGTTCCCAGCATTGCGCTGGCGCCGGAGATGCGCCCGCCGCGCCGCAAATGCTCCAGATCCGCAACCGTAAACCAATGGCAAAGATGGAGCTTTGTATCTTCGACGTATTTTGCAACTTCGTCAATGCTCTTGCCCTTTGCGCGCTGCTGTTCGGCCAGAAGCACCAGCAGCCCCTCGCCCAGCGACGCGCACAGCGTGTCCACGGCCAACAGCTTGCGCTCGGGGTATTTTTCGCGCACCGCCTCAATCGCGCTGCGTCCGACGTTATACGTCGCGCTCAACGCCGAAGAAAAGCCCAGGTATAGCACGTCCTGCCCTTTTTCGGCAAAGGCGGCGATTCGCTCTTCAAACTCCTGCACCGTCGGCGCGGAGGTCTGCACGGGCGCCCCATTGCGCAGTTTATCGTAAAAATCCTTTGAGGAAATCTCGCTTTCGTCCAGTTCGTTGCGGTATTCTTTCCCATCGAGCCGCACCGTCAGCGGCACGTATTCTATCCCTTTTTCACGCGCCAAATCGGCAGGCAGGTCGCACGATGAATCCGTCAAAATTACAAAGTCGCTCATCCTCTTCCACCGTCCCGCATGTAATATTTTGTATTAGATTATCACGCCCTTTCTATTGTGTCAAGGGTTGACGGCGGCTTAATAAAACTTTCTGCGCTGGCGTGCGCGGCGTTTTTTGTGCCGGACAACCGCACGAACGGCCAGTACGATAGCCGCCAGCACCAGCACTACCAGCGCTAACGCCGCATAGGTGTAAACGTTCGCATTTTTGAAAAGCTCGACAGGGTTCAGGCTGCGATAGACGCGTTTTGCACCTGTCGGCTGCGCATAATGCTCGGGAACATCTGCAATGCCGTTGCCGTCCTCGTCGTCAAACGAGCGCAGATACGCCGCCAGCGCATACCACTCCTTCAGCTCGCTGCCGTCCTGCTGGTGTACGA
>DVLH01000112.1 GCA_018715585.1 Candidatus Aphodomonas merdavium | reverse complement strand
TGACGGCGCTTGCGCGCCGGCATCTGCGCCCATCATACCATTCCCGGCAGAAAAAGACAAGAGCGGCGCGCCGGAGCCGGTGCGCGGGAGATATTTCACTTTTTTTGCCCGCAGATCCTGCTTGTGAATTGACAATCAAGCCGTTTTTATTATAATAATGTTGCTGCTTAGCAAAATCTGAAGAAAGGAACGAGACACATGAGACAGACCCTGAAAACCCTTGTTGCGCTCTGCCTCGTGCTGTGCCTGGCGCTGCCGTGCCTTGCGCTGGCGGAAACATACGCTGCCGGCACATACACGGCGGCCGCCAGCGGCAACAACGGCGATGTCACTGTCGAGGTTGTGCTGTCGCAGGATGCGATTGAATCCGTCACGGTGACGGAGCACAGCGAAACCCCCGGCCTGAGCGATCCCGCGCTGGAGCGCATTCCCGCGGCGATTGTGGAAGGCCAGACGCTGGCCGTGGACGCCGTTGCCGGCGCCACCAACACCTCCAAAGCCATCCTTGCGGCCGTTGAGGCCTGCATTGCGCAGGCCGGCGGCAATGTGGAAGCGCTGAAGGTTGCCTTCCAGGCCGATGAGGCGGCGGCGGAAACCGTTGAGCTCTCCACCGATTTGGTGATCGTCGGCGGCGGCGGCGCCGGTATGACGGCGGCGATTAACGCCCGCCTGGCCGGCATCGACGTGATTCTTCTTGAAAAGATGGCCACCACGGGCGGCGCGACCGCAATCTGCGGCGGCTCGATGATCATCACCGGTTCTGAGCTGCAAAAGCAGTTTGGCGAAGAAAACGACTCCGCCGAAGCGATGTACGCCGACCTGATGAACAACGGCCACAACCTCAACGACCCGGAAAAGCTCAAGCTTTACACCGAAAACGTCGGCGATACCGCGGACTGGCTGGTCAGCACCGCCGGCGTGGCCTTCCGCGAGGATGGGCTGATGTATCAGGCGGAACACTCCGTCAACCGCGTGGCCAACTTTGAAGGCAGCGCGGCGGGGCTTGCGCAGTCCCTGCGCGACAAGGTTGCGGAAGTGGGTGCCGAGGTGATGCTTGAAACCCGCGCCGACGGCCTGGTTGTGGAGGACGGCGCAGTGGTTGGCGTGACCGCCACGGCGGCGGATGGCGTCCAGTACGTTATCAAGGCTGACGCGGTGCTGCTTGCCACCGGCGGCTTTGGCAACAATGTGGATCTGCTGCCCGAATCGCTGCAGAGCGTACTGTACTACGGCCCCGTCTGCGCCACCGGTGATGGCCACATCATGGCGCAGTCCGTCAACGCCAAGTTCCAGATGATGGATCTGGGCAAGATTTACCCCAACGGCATCGAGGTGGCGCCCCGCATCGGTAAGTCCACCATCTATGCCAACATGGCGGCCTGCAACGTCGCGGGCATCATCGTTGGCATCGACGGCAACCGCGTGTGGAACGAAAAGGGCGCCAACAAGGACCTGCTGACCGTGCTCCTTGCCCAGCCCGATCAAACCATGTACTTCTTCATGGATCAGGCCAGCTTTGACGCGTTCAAGACAGGCCTTGCCAACACCGGCATCACCGAAGCCGACGTTGAAAAGTATCTGGCTGCCAATGGCAGCGAAGGCCCGCTGTTCGCCCATGGCGAGACGGTGGAAGAAGTTGCCGCCATCGCGGGCATTGACGCCGATGCGCTCAAGGCCACCATCGAGCGCTACAACGGTTTTGTTGCCGCGGGCGTGGATGAGGATTTTGGCCGTCCGGCGGAATTCCTCACCGCTCAAATCAGCGCGGAAGGCCCCTACTACATCGTGGAACAGAAGCCGCGCTTTGCTACCACCCTCGGCGGCGTGTGCACCACGGACGATTTTGAAATCATCAACGAAGCGGGCGAGGTCATCCCGGGCCTGTTTGCTGCCGGCGAACTCATTGGCGGCGTGCAGGGCGACGACTCCCCTCCCGGCTCCAACGTTGGCTGGGCGCTCACCTCTGGCCGCATGGCTGGCGAAATCATTGCCAACCGCATCCTGAGCGAATAAGCCGCAAGCCTGCGCAGGGCCTGACAGCTTTCGCGCGGGAAAAGCTTTCCGCTGAGGGAAAGCGCTAAAAAGCAAAAATTGCTCCGATTTCAACAATCGGCAGCAATTTTTGCTTTTCTCCTCAACTGTGTCTGTCCGCGGGAGAAGCGCCCGCAGATGCCTGCTGCTTCTCCCGCCGCACGCGACGCTGCTGAGGGTTCAAAGGGGCTGCTGCAAAAGCGAAACGCTGCGGCAGCCCCTTGCCTGCGGGTGCTTACGCCTCGTCCGCGAGCGCGGCAATGCGGGCGCTGAGCGCGTCGAGATCCGCGCAGAGCTGCGCGTCAATCTCGGCGGCGTAGGCCGTCTGGCGGTCGAGCGCGGCGCGCAGCGTTTCCAGCTCGGCGGTGAAGTCGCTCTCACCGGCGTCAAGCTTGTCCATCAGGCTGTGAATCGTCTCGTAGAGGTCCTCGCCGGGGCGGCGAATCATGCCTTCGCCCCAGGTGCCTTCCGCCTTGGCGTACATCTTATCCAGCATATAGGCGTATGTTTCCGCGCTGAAGTCATAGGCGTACCAGTTGTAGTCCACGGCGTAGAGGTACTCGTCCAGCGTGGTTGCGGCGTCGCCCGCCTCCAGGCAGGCGATGGCGGCTTCCAGCGCCTCGATATTCATGTTCGTCTGCTCGAAGGGGAACACGGTGTTGTCCTCCCAGTCAAGCGCCGTGGTGGCGGCGACCATGTCGGCAAAGATTGCGTGCGTCTGGGTGTTGAGCGCGGCGCCTTCGGCGCGCAGCGCCTGGGCGGTTTCAGCATCGTCCACCGCGAGGGCGGCGGCATATTCCGCGTTGAGGGTCTCAATGCGCGCGTTGAGCGCCTCCGCGGCGGCGATGACGGCCGCGAGATCTGCCTCGCCCGCGTAAATCCCGGCCATGCGCTCCATGCGGGTGGCAAAGTTCAGCGGGCGGCAGGCGAGCGCATCCAGCGCAAGCGCATAGCCCGTGAACAGCTCAATGGTCTCCGCCCACGCGGCTTCGTCCACGCCCAGGACGACGTTGTCCATGTTGGAGTGGTAGGCCGGGCCGTGGTAGATTTCCTCCGGCTCGGCATGGGAGGCGACGATGGAGGGAATGCCCGCGCGCACATAGCTGAAGTCCTCGGTCCATGCGGTGGTGGGCATATCGATAATCAGCTCATAAGCGCCGTCCGAGAAGGCGTCGCCGGTGTTGGCGGCGGCAAAATCGCCAAGCTCATAGGTGGCGGCCACGGCAAAGCTCGTGTGGCCCTGCACCGGGTACATGCCGTCGAGGTTGAGCAGCGCAAATCCGCTTTCGGCCCACTCGGGGTGCAGCTGCATAATCTGCGCGTACGCGCCCGCGCTCCAGTCATATTCGGTGTCGCTGTGGCCCCACTCCTCCGCGCCGTGCGCGACGAAGCGAAGGGTGCGGTTCGGCTGCACGCCCTGCGCAATCAGCTCGCGGGCGATGGCGAGCATCGTGCCCACGCCGCTGGCGTCGTCGAAATAGGAGTGGTAGTAGCCGTCGTAGTGGGCGATGATGTAAATTACCTCATCGCTCGTGCCCGGAATCTCGCCCCAGACGTTCTGGCTCTGCGCGTCCATGGTCACGACGCTTTCTGCGTCGAGCACAACCTGCGCCTCGCCGCCGTTTTCAGCCATCATTCCGCGCAGCAGCGCGGCGCTGTTTTGGCTCAGCGAGAAAACGGGCGCATAGTCCGGCCCGCAGATGTCCTGGGAGCCGATGGTGTCCCCGTCGTAGTAGGCATAGCCGGAGACGTTGCAGGCCAGCACGCAGAGCGCGCCGCGCAGGTAGGCCTCGTAGGTGGGAATCTCAATCCACCAGTCCGCAGCCTGATCGATGTCGATGAGCACAACCTTGCCCTCGACGTCGAGGCCTTCATAGTCGGCGGCGGTGCCACGGCCGGCGTCAACCACGGTGACTTCCTGCATGTCGGCGCTGAAGTTGATGGCGAAGCCGCCAAGCGGGAAGTAGGCCTGCGAACCGGCGCCCTCATAGTAGACGCGGCCGCGGCTGAACGTCCAGCCATCGGCGGTGAAGGGATCGACGGTCACGTTCTCAAGGCCGATGTCCTTCATCGTCTGTTCGATATAGGCCGCGGCCTCGCGCTCGGCGGGGGAGCCGCTGGAGCGGTTGCCTGTGTCGGGGTTATCGCCCATCTCGGCGATGGTCTGCGTGACCTCCATGGCGAAGGGCACGGCGCCGTCTGCCACGCTTTCGGCAAGGGCCGCAGGGGCCAGCAGCAGCGCGAGGGCGAGCAGGGTGGAGATGAATCTTTTCATGCTTTGCGTCCTCCTCAGGCGGAAAATGCGTCGCGGAGCGCAGCGCTGGGGAGCGGATTGGTAAATAAAAAGCGCGGACGAGGCGCGAGGGCGCATCGTCCGCGAAATGGTTCTGGCGGTGTGGCGCATGCAGCCCGCCTGTGCGCGCCGTTTCCGGCGCGCGGCTCTGTCAGAGTCTATACAGTAAAGAATTACTTTTACTACTCTTATTGACCATTTCACCACGGATGTGCGTTCG
>DVLH01000111.1 GCA_018715585.1 Candidatus Aphodomonas merdavium | reverse complement strand
ATGCGCAGGCCGCATTGAGGATAGTCTGTTGTTTGCTCTGCCGCGGCAAAAGCACAGCCAAGCTGTAGCGCCAACAGCACTGGCAGCAAGCAAGAAAGGCGTTTCTTGAGTTGTATTGTCATTTTTTTGTTCACTTCCTTTCGCTGCTTTTTTCGCAGCTGGAACAGTATAGCGCGATTTTGCCCAATGTAGCGTTTTCTGTCGCCAAATGGTGCGCCGGTGTCGCTTCGCGCGCGGATCATGCGCCGTTGAGGACAAAATCGCTGCGTTGGGGACGAAAAACAGCCCAATTTGCTGCAAAATTAGCGTATTTTAGCGGGTACGGGGAGATAGAAGCGAGAGTAGTGAAGAAAATAATCTTGACAATAAAAGTAAATTTACCCATACTGTAACTGATGAACTGACCATCGGTTTATCGAAAATACAAAATAGGGCGGTGGACAGATGAAAAAGAAACTGAGTTTGTTTCTTGTAATGATCCTGATGTTTTCGGCGTGGCCGTTTGCGGTGGCAGAGGAAACGGACGCTTTGCCGGCACAATGGGTGAATGCTTCTGTGGTGGGGAATGTGTCGGAAGAGACTTCCACGGACCCTGCGGATGACTACTACCTCTATGTGAACAAGCAATGGCTGCTCGATACCACATTGACGGATACAAAATATTATATTACCTGGTTTTCACAGGGGCAGGATCTGGTGACGGAACAGGTGGCCGGTCTGCTCAGCGGCGAGCTCTCGCAGGACCATGACGCGAGCCAGACGCAGCTTTTCTATCAGCAGTATTTGGACATGGACACGCGCAATGCGTTGGGGGAAGCGCCGCTTTTGCCTTATCTGGAAAAAATTGAAGCCATCTCCACCATGGAGGATTTAGATGCCTACGTGCTGGATGACGATGCGCTTTCTACGCTCATTGGTTGGACGATCACCACGGATATGATGGACGCTTCACGCTACATTGCCTACCTTGGCGGTGCAAGCCTGAGTTTGGATGACGCGGACGAATATCAGGAATTGACCGACCTTGGGGCGCGCAAAAAGGCGGCATTGACGAAAATGCTTGAGGAAATGCTGCAGCTTTGCGGTTATACGCAGGAGGAAGCGGCCGCGCACGTGGAAAACATGTTCGCGTTTGAATACGACATTGCCGGGTCCATCTATGGCAGCAGCGTGACCAAACAGGCGGATTACCTGCTGAAGACGTACAATCTCTTTACGCCGGAAGAACTGGCGGCGCTGGCCCCGAACCTGCCCATCGCCGAAGTGATTGCAAAACCGGTTGCGGCAGGCGCAGACGTGTTCGTGCTGGAACAGCCGGACTGGCTTGTCAGGCTGAACGAGCTGTATGTCGAGGAAAACCTCCAGAACATCAAGTCTTACCTGCTGTGCAACGCCGTCACGTCTGCGGCTGCCGTGCTGGATCAGCGCTTTATCGATCTTTCAGACGAGGCGACCAGCACGCTGATCGGCATGGAAACGCACACGGATATCGAACAGGTAGCCTACAATGCCGTGAGCAACTTGATGCCCTGGGCGGTCGGCAAACTGTACGCCGATGCCTACGGTTCGCAGGAGCTGAACCAGCGTGTGGAAGAGATCATTGATCAAATCGTGGAAGTTTACCATACGCGCTTGGAAGCGAACACGTGGCTGGGCGAGGAGACGCGCGCACGGGCGATTGAAAAGCTGGAGAAGCTTCGCGTGCGCGTGGGCTATCCGGACGATTGGGAACCGTATGAAATTGCTGATTTGACGCTTCAAACCACGGAGGAAGGCGGAACGCTGCTGTCAAACATGCTGCAGGTTTCCCAATATTACAAGCAGGATCTCTTGGAGGAGATTGGCCAGGAAGTCGATAAGGACGAATGGGTTGCTACGCCGCAAACGGTGAACGCCTATTATTCTTCGATGGACAACTCCATCAACATCCCTTCGGCGATCTTTGCGCCCATTCTCTCCGACGGCGATATCAGCGATGAAAGGCTGTTGGGGATGATCGGTACCGTGATCGGCCATGAGATTACCCATGGCTTTGACACGACTGGCAGCCAGTTTGACGCCGACGGCAATTTCAGCAACTGGTGGACCGATGAGGATCGCGCCGCGTTCGAGGCGCGCACGAAAAAAGTCGAAACGTATTATAGCGCTATCGAAGCACTGCCGGGGCATTATGTGGACGGCGTGCTGACGATTGGCGAAACGGTGGCGGATTTGGGCGGCATGTCCAGCGCGCTGGAAGTGGCAAAAGGGATTGAAGGATTCGACTATGACGAGTTTTTCCGCAGCTATGCCGAACTCTGGGCGCTGAAGACAACGGAGGAAATGTACCAGGTGCTGTTGCAGGATGTGCATGCGCCCAACTATCTGCGCGCGAATGTGAACGTGCAGCAGTTTGAAGAGTTTTATGAAACGTACGACGTGCACAGCGGCGACGGGATGTATTTGGCGCCGGAAGAACGGCTGAGCGTCTGGTGACGCAAAAAGGGGAACGCACGGATTGCCTCCGGCCTGTTTGGCCGGAGGCATTTGTTTGTGCCGTGCGGCGGCACTGTTCACACAATTGTTTCAGCGCGTTCACAAAGCAGGGCGGACATTTTATGTCTGTTTAAGGGGCGGTCCCCAGAATGGACAGGACGGACGCGCCCGGCGGCCCGGGAAAAGCATGGCGTCCGCCGAAAATACAAACATTCAGGAGGTATGGGATGAAGAAAAGGTTGGCAAGGGTGCTCGTTTTTGTGATGCTCGGCGCCGCGTTGTCCGCGCAGGCCGAGACGGCGGTTGATACGATCCTCTCCGCGGGGACGGTGCAGGCGTTTTCGCAGGACGCCGTCGCCAAGGAGGACATTGAAACGATCCTGGAGGCGGGCATTTCCACGGCCAGCGCGATGAACCTGCAGCCGTGGTACTTTGCCGCGGTGACGGACACGCAAAGCATGGAGGCAATCCTCCAGGACGATCCGGACTTGCAGGCGCAGGAGGGCGCGGCGCAGGAGGCGGACCAGGATGCCGGCGCTTCCGCCAAAGCGGGACTGGGCGATTCCCCGCTTGCAATCATCATCTATGCGGACGAAAGCGCCTCATCCTTTGCCACGTTTGATTGCGGCCTTGCCTGCCAAAACATGGTGATCGCCGCGAACGCGCTCGGCTATGGCACAAAGATTATCGCCTCACCCACGACGGCGCTGAACGGTGAAAATCATGATGCGTTTTGCGAAATGCTCGGCGTCGATACGGGGCTGAACGCCGTGACTGTGCTGCTCGTCGGCACCGCCGATCCGTCGGTCGACGCGGCGACGGGCGCTACCACGCGCGAGGCAATGGACGCAAAGGTGAGCTTTGTCGAATAAACCGGCGCGGCCGGCGCTTGGCACAAAGAGGCCCGCCCCCGAAGGGGGCGGGCTTTTTTGCAGGGCGCGCGGATTATTCGTCCATATGGAACGCAATGCGGATGGCCTTGACTTCTTCGTCGGTGATTTTCACCAGCGGGCCGATGTCGCGCGCGGCGATGAGCGCCTTGGCGCTGTATTCGAGCACCTCCAGGCGGTCAAACGCGTTGAGCAGCGTTTGGCCCGTTGCCAACACGCATTCGTTGTTGACGAGCAGCACAGGTGTGTCATCCGTGAAAGCGGCCGCTGTGCCGTCGATATCGGTGGTCGCCGCCAGGAACGGTACGCGCTTGACATCCTGCAGCATGAGGTAACTTTCGGGGATCAGGCGGGAATCGAACGGTTCATCCGTGACGGCAAAGGCCATAATGGCCGGCGCGTGCGCAAGGATGACGGAACCGATCTGCGGGTGCATGTCATAAATCCGCTGATGCAAAAGGACGCTGCGGCTGGGGCATTTTCCCTGCTCGCACATGCTGCTCTTGACGCGCACGAGGTCCTCCGGCTCCAGGTATTTGCGGTCCATGTTGTAGGGCGTGATGATGAAGGAGCCGTCCGAAAGGCGCTGGGAGAACGTTCCCTGCGTAGAGGTAAAGAGCCGCTGGTCGTATGCGCGATGGATTAGGCGGCACATATCACGGCGGGCGGCGCATTCCTCGCTGCTTGCAAATTTAGGAATGAACTCGTCCAACAACGGCTGCCTGCGCGCAGCGCACTGCTCGATTTGCTCCTTGGTCAGCGGACGGATATTGCCGATTTTTTGGGCGTCAATTTGTAGCCTGCCGCAGAAATCCAGCGTTTCAAACGCCATAAACGCAGCAAAAAGATTCTTTGCACCGATGACGCAGCCGTGGTTTTCCATCATGACGGTGTTATAGCCCTCGGCAAAGCATTTGGCGATGTTCTGTCCCAACTTTTCGCTGCCGGGCACGTCATATTTGGCCATGGCGACTTCGCCGCACACCTTGGAAAGGTCGGGCACAAGGTTGGACGCCGGAATGCAGCGGGCAACGCTGAAGGCGACGAGCGTCGGCGGATGGGCGTGCAAAATGGCATTTAGATCGGGGCGGATGCGGTAAATATCCAGATGGAACGGAAGCTCGACCGACGGCTTGTGCGGACCGAGAATCGTCCCGTCCGGTTTGACACAGCAGATATCCGCACGAGTCAGCGATCCTTTATCAATGCCGCTGGGCGTAATCCAGACGTCCCCGTTTGTGTCACGGATAGACAGGTTGCCTCCCGACGTCGTCGTCATGCCGTATTCGTAGATGCGCTGCATGATCATCACAAGCTGGTCGGCAGGATGCAAGAGATCAAACCGCATAAAAGCACCTCCCATGCTGTCGCGCCGCCCCCAAACGGGCGGAACCATTGTTTGTGAAAAAATACCGCAATGCATTATAAAACAAAAGCTTCGTTCATTTCAAGCACCGTGGAAAAAAGTGCGGGAGAAACGCACGCATTTCCATAAACGCCTCCCTTAAATCTACGGCCAAATCCTGCCCGCGCCGCGCCATTTTCCGCCGACGGGCGGCATATCCTCTTAGCGGAGGAGTGATGCTTTGTGCGCCTGGGCGTTGCGATTGAAGGAGGCGGCACGCGCTGCGCCGCGGCGCTTGGTGTGCTCAAAGCGCTGGAAGAAAACGGCGTGGAGCCGTATGCCTATTGCGGCTGCGGTGCAGGGGCGGCGGTTGCGGCAATGGGCGCCTGTGGCGTGCCGCCGGAAGCCGCCATTGCGGCATTTCACGGGTGCGTGCGGTTTGGGCGGGTGCGCATGCATGCACTTTTTCACGCGTTGGAAGCATGCTTTGGCAATGGGGCCATTTGCGAGCGCGGCCGGCTAGCCGTTCCAACGGCAGACTTGGAGACGGGAACGCTGCGCGTATACGCCTCCATGTTGCCGGTGCGGCCGGACCCACATCCGTGGAGCCGGCAGGCGGAGCTTGTGCGCGCCGTTTTGGCGGCAATGGCGCTGCCGGGCGCAATAGCGCCGGTCTTAATTCGTGAACGGGCGTTGGTGGGGGGAGGCATGCTGCGCTATGCGCTGCCGCAGCTGCTGCGCGCGATGGGGGCAGATACGGTGCTATGCGTGAGGACGGTTGGGTTTGCGGGCGCTTGTAGCGAAAAAAAAGCAGCGGCACAAGCCGTGCGCGCCGCAGCGCTTTTTTCACCTGCGCCAACAGGAATCGATATTATGCTTTCGCTTGAAAACAAGCTGGACGGTTATGGCGTGCTGGAGACGGCGGCGATGCGGCCGCTGCTGCATACCGGGCGCGAGGCTGCACGCACCGCGCTAGCGGCGCTGGCACTGTTAAATGCAAAGCAAAGCGGACGCATTGTGCGCTTTCCCGGCGCACGCGTTACAAGACCTGAGTGAGAAACGCCTGCAAAAGGCCCAGCAGCGCGCCCAGCAGCGCGCCCAGGCGCACGATGGCGCGCAACTCCTTGCGCGTTACGGCCAGGAACATCGCCTCCAGCTGCTGCGGGGTGACGGCGTTAAGCTGCGCTTGCACGATGCCGCCCAGGTCTACTGCCTCCAGCACGCTGTGCAAATGCGCATGCACGGCCTGTTCGTATGCCTGCAAGAGCGGCGCACGCAGTGCTTCCAACGGCAGCGGCTCTACCAGCTTGCCAATGGGCGTGGTCATTGCCTCGCGAAGCGCGTCCGCGACGGGAACGTCCAGCAAGTCCGGCCCGTCCGCCGCAAGCTTTTCCCGAATGGCTTGCGAGAGCTTTGCTTCATATTGTGCCGTGCGCCGTTCATCCAGGACGAGGGTGGCCAAGACGCCCATGGATCCTTCCAGGCGTGCGCGCGCTTGGCGTACCACAAGCGCGGCAAGCTGTGTTTCCAGGCCGCTTTCCAACAGCTTTTTAAGCAAATAATCGCGTATGCGTACACAGGCTTCGTTTTCCAGCGCCGCCACATGCTCGTCGCCAAACGAGGCGGAAAGCATCATGCGCGCGTTTTTTTTCTGTGCGCGGACGCTTGCAAGCGCGCCGCCAACGGCGTCGCTTGCTTTGCGCAGCGTTTCCGCAGAGAGCAGCGCCTCCTCCAACACGGAAGCGTTTAGCAACTGTCCGTCAAGCACATCGCCAACGGCGCGCGCCAGGTTTTCGCGCTCCCGGGCGACGACGCCCGGCGTAAAAGGTATGCGCCGTTTGCCTACGCGCTTTGCCTGATAGGGGCGAAAGAGCATGCGCACGGCGATTGCGTTTGTCAAGTAGCCAATGACTGCCCCCACGACAGGGCAGAGCACCCATTGCCAAAATGCCTGCACCGCTTTTTTCCGGCCTCCTTCCGCTCCTTTTGAACCATACTAGGCTTCGGCGCCATTTTTGTCAAGAATAGCAGGATTCCGTCTACCGGGTGGAAAATATAGAACAAGCTTTCCAAATCAGGAACGGGGGCATGCGCACGGTGGACTATTTTGATATCATCGGGCCGGTGATGATCGGCCCTTCCAGCTCGCACACGGCCGGGGCGGCCCGTATCGGCCGCATTGCGCGCGATTTGCTGGGCGAAACGCCCGTGCGCGCGCGGATCGGTTTTCACGGCTCTTTCGCAAAGACGTATCACGGCCACGGCACGGACCGCGCAATTGCCGGCGGCCTTTTGGGCATGGACGTGGACGATCCTGGCCTGCGTGGCGCGCTCGTGCAGGCGCGCGAGAAGGGGCTGGAAATCACGTTTGAGCCTGTACAGCTGCGCGATGCGCACCCCAACACGGTGCTGTTGTCCATTGCTGCGCCGGACGGCAGGGAACTTTCCGTGCGCGCGGCGTCGGTGGGCGGCGGGCGCGTGCTCATTCAGGAACTGAATGGCCTGGAAGTGAACTTTTCCGGCGAGGAAAACACGCTGATCATCCGGCACCGCGATATGCCGGGCGCCATTGCACAGGTCTCCAGCCTGTTGGCCGGGGCGGATGTGAACATTGCCACCATGCGCGTGTTCCGCCAAAAAGCCGGGGGCAGCGCCGTGATGGCGCTGGAGCTGGACCGGCTGCCCGACCCTTCTATTGTGGCGGCGCTGCGCTGCCTGCGAGGCATCGGCGATGTAACACTTTTGAAGAAGAGGTAAATAAATGTTCAACGCATTACGCGAACTTGTGGAGAAAGCTGGCTCTGGAACGATATCAGAAATCGCAAAAAGGGAGCAAGCAGAGCTAAAAAATACTGAAATAAGCGCTCAAGTGGAGAGAATGCATGAAATTCTCGAGGTGATGCGCGCTGCGGGCGAGGACGGCAAGACGCCGGGGAGGCATTCCGTTTCGGGGCTGACGGGCGGCGGGGCACTCAAGCTTTTTGCGCACGCGCAGCAGGCGGCCAGCGGGCCGGTCGTAGGCATGGCGATTGCACGGGCGCTTTCTGCGGCCGAGAGCAACGCCTGCATGGGAAAAATCGTGGCTGCGCCGACGGCGGGGGCGTGCGGCATTTTGCCTGCGGCACTGCTGACGCTGCAAGAGCAGCGCGGCTATAGCGACGGGCAGGTGGTGGACGCGCTGTTTACGGCGGCGGCCGTGGGCGCAGTGATTGCAGCGCGGGCAAGCATCTCGGGCGCGGAAGGCGGATGCCAGGCGGAATGCGGCAGCGCGGCGGCGATGGCGGCGGCAGCCGTGTGCGAACTCTGCGGGGCGCGGCCGCAGGCGGCGGCCGACGCAGCGGCGTTTGCGCTGATGAACAGCATGGGCCTGGTGTGCGATCCCGTGCGCGGTTTGGTAGAGGTGCCGTGCGTATACCGCAACGTTTCCGGTGTCGCCATTGCGCTGACGGCGGCGGATCTGGCGCTGAGCGGCATTCGCTGCCCGCTGGAGCCGGACGACGTGGTGGACGCGATGAAGGCCGTCGGCGAGCAGCTGCCTGCATCCCTGCGCGAGACGGGAGAAGGGGGCTGTGCAGCCTGCCGCGTCACATGCCCGGCATGGGAGGCACAAAAGGAATGAAGAAAATTTTACAGCGCGTGAAGCTTAATCCCTATTGGAAGTTGCTTTATTATCTGCCCATCCATTTGGCGGCGTTTGCCCTGATAGAGCGTATTACGCAGGGGCGCGTCTGTTGGGCCACCGACTTGCCGCTGGATCAGATGATTCCCTTTTGTGAATGGTTCGTTTTTTTTTATTTGATTTGGTTCCCGTTTATGATCTTGCCGGGTATATATTGGCTTTTGAACGAACCGGAGACATTCCGGCGATACATGCTTTCGGTCATTTTGGGGTTTTCCATCTCCATGGCCGTGTGTTTTGTGTTCCCGAACTATCAACCGCTGCGGCCGGACCCTGTGCCGCGGCAAAACATTGCCAGTGCCCTCGTGCGCTTTTTGTATGCGATTGATACGAACGAAAATGTGTTCCCGAGCATGCACGTCGTGGGCGCGGCCCTCGTGGTTTTTGCGTGCCGCTACAGCCCTGCCGCGCGCAGCAAGCCCTTTTTGCTCCCCGTGTGCGCTGTGCTGAGCGTGTTGATCATGCTTTCTACGCTGATGATCAAGCAGCACGCCGTGCTGGATGTGGTTGCGGCGCTGGCGCTTTGCGTCCCGCTCTATGCGGCCATTTACGGCAAGCGCTGTTTTCGCGCGCTGCGCCTGCATTGACAGTGGACGGCGGGAAAGGTATACTATATTGCAATTCGTAAGATCAATCGCGCAAAGGGAGGTGGCGGGATGAAGGTCATTCTGCTGGCGGACGTGAAGGGAACGGGGAAAAAGGATCAAATTGTCAACGTTTCCGACGGATATGCGCGCAATTTCCTTCTGCCGCGCAAGCTGGCGCAGGAAGCCACAAGCGATGCAATGAATGCCGTAACGCGCGCAAAGGCGGCGGAAGCGCATCGTGAGGCGGAGCGTAAAAAGGAGGCGGCGGCCATTGCCGAGCGGCTGCGCGCAAAGGTGATCCGCATTACGAGCCGCGCAGGGGAAAAGGGCCGTTTGTACGGTTCCATTACCAGCCAGGAGATTGCCGAAGCGCTGCAAAAGCAACATGGCGTTTCGGTGGACAAAAAGAAAATCGATCTTTCTGAGCCGATCCGCACGGTGGGCGAATATGGCGCGTCCGTATGGCTGTATGCGGGCATTTCCGTGCCGATGCGCGTAATCGTCGAAGCGGAAGCGTAACATGCAAACACCGCTTCCGCCAAACAATCAGGACGCCGAGCGCAGCGTGCTCGGCGCCATGCTGCAGGACCAGGAGGCGGCGCTGCTGGCGTTGGAGCTCCTGGCGCCCGATGCGTTTTATACCCCGGCGCATCGGGAGCTTTTTGATGCGATTGTCTCGCTGCAGCGCATGGGCAGACGGGCGGATCTGGTGACGGTGGACGAAGAGCTGACGCGCCGCGGCACGCTGGAGGGCGTTGGCGGCACGGAGTATCTCATCCAGCTGACGCAGTTTGTGCCTACGGTGTCCAACGTCCGCGCCTACATCGATATTGTTGACGAAAAATACACGCTGCGCCGGCTGATTGGCGCGGCGGACGAGATTCGCTCGGAAAGCTTTGCCAATGAGCTGCCCGTGCCGGATGTGGTTGCGCACGCGGAAAAATCCGTTTTTGATATTTCCATGCGCCGCAGCGGGTCGGACACGCTGCTGCCCATGAGCGACGTAATGCCGAACGCATACGCGCAAATTGAGGAGCTTGCGCGGCTGAAGGGCCGCGTCAGCGGTATTTCGACCGGTTATCGCGAGCTGGATATGCTTTTGACGGGGTTGCACGGCGGCGAGCTGATTCTTGTGGGCGCGCGCCCGTCCATGGGCAAGACGAGCTTTGCCATCAACGTCGCCCAGCATGCGGCTGTGCACGAGGGCAAGACGGTCGCCGTTTTTTCGCTAGAAATGCCGCGCGAGCAGATCGCCATGCGCATGCTCTGCGCGGAGGCGAGCGTGGACATGCAGACCGTGCGGCGCGGCCTGGTGGACGACGAAGGCTGGATGCGCCTGACGGACGCGCTCGGACCGCTTGCGGCCTGCCATCTGTATCTGGACGATACCGCGGGCATCACGCCGTCGCAGCTGCGCAGCCGCTGCCGCCGGCTGATGGCCGAGCATGGGCTGGATATGATCCTCATCGACTATTTGCAGCTGATGTCCGCCGATGGCCGGCACGATAACCGGCAGAACGAGGTGAGCGAGATCTCCCGCTCGCTCAAGACCATCGCGCTGGAGCTGAAGGTGCCGCTGATCGCCTGCGCACAGCTTTCCCGTGCAAACGCGCAGCGCCAGGACAAACGCCCGCTTCTGAGCGATTTGCGCGATTCCGGCTCGATTGAGCAGGATGCGGACGTTGTGCTGTTTTTGCACCGCGAAGAATATTACAATCCGGACACGCCGGACAAGAACGTTGCGGAGGTCATCATACAAAAGCAACGCAACGGCCCGCTGGGCACGGTGAAGCTTGCCTGGCTGAGTCAGTATACGCGCTTTGCCGACATGAGCTTCCATCCGCCGGCGGAAATCTGACGTTTTTTGAAATCAGGGCTTGCATTCTTTGCAGTGTTGGTGTATAATATCTACCGTTGTCGGTACGCTGATATAGCTCAGCAGGTAGAGCGCATCCTTGGTAAGGATGAGGTCACCAGTTCGAATCTGGTTATCAGCTCCACAATTGCCACCCCCGCGGATTACTTCGCGGGGGTGGCCTTTTTATGCCGCCGGCCCGGTGGAAAGGGCAAAAGAAGCGGTTGAGGGCTGTTTGTTGTAAAGGGGCGTTCCTCCTCCCGTTCGGACTGCGGGGCGTACCGGCGCGCCCGTGCGCCGCTTCAATGCCGCTTTGGCACGGATTGCATCCCTTGCAATTGGCAAAAAACACGGGATGTTTCGTTTTTATATTTGACGGCAGCCCGTTCTGCGTCCGGCCGGGAGAAGGTTTCATGATGTAGCTGCTTGCCGTGGCGCAGGAACCAATTTTCCTTTGCGTGGTTCTTTGCCCGGCGGAAAGCGCGGCGCCGTCGTTAGCGAAAGATGCGCCGCAAGCCCATGCCCAAGCTAGCCCGGTTGGAAACTCGGAAGCAAACGCCGATGACGCGTCCCCTGCCGACAGTCAGGTTGCAGATCCGGGCGTGGACAGCGATTTTGCGCGGGAGGTGGAGCAGGCTTCCCGGCGCGGCGGAACCTTGCCGGGCATGCGCTGCGATGTTCCCGCTTTGACGGATGCGGAGGGCAACGGTTTGCTCAGCGAATATAGGGCGTTTCGCAGCCGTGAAGGAGCATCGTTGATTCTTGCTTTCTCCATCGCGCTCAAACCGGGAGCCATGGAAAAACCCGCCAACGCTGCGCTTGCCTCCTGCGTGAGCGGCGATTTGCGTTCTCGCTTTTCAATCACCGATCCGGTGCGCTTTGCCATCGCTCCCGCCGGGCGGGACGGGCGCTAGGCGGCCTGCCGCGGCGCGCGCCGGGAAAAGCCCTAACAGCAGGCGGTGCGACGCTGCGCAGACGGCGGGGCCGCCGGGAGCCTAAGGCGGCCCCGCTTTTGCTTGCCCAGGACCGGGCGCTCCCTTTGCTGGCGCCGTTTTGGCAGGGAAAGGGATACAGGGACCGCGGGTTCGGATCGGGCAGCGAAAAATCCCGGCACAGCCGAGAACGCCTGCGGGCGGGATGCGCAGGCGAATGCGGGAGACCGTGCGCAAAGAAAAACCCCCGGGGTTTCCGGGGGGATTGGCGGGGCCTGCACCCAGCAAAGGCTTAGCGCGCTTCGCTCAGGCGGGCAAGCGTGCCCTCCAGCAGGCGGTAGAAGGGGACGATGCTGTCCAAATACAGCGTTTCCTTCACGGAGTGCACGTCATGGAGCTCCGGACCGATGGAGATGATATCGAGCGCCTCGTTCATGCGGGCAAAAGTGCCGCATTCAAGCCCTGCATGCACGCACGCAAGCTTGAGCTCTTCGCCGGTCTGCTCGCGGTATACTTCCTGCATGATGGATTGCAGCGTGGAGCCGGTGTTTACGGGCCAGGCTTCGGCCATTTTCTGCTGCGAGATGGTATAGCCAAGGCGCTCTGCCAGCCGCTGCTGCTTGAGGCAGATGGAATCCTGCAGCGCCGCCTGCGAGCTGCGCACGTACTGTACGGAGGTGACGGCGTCCGCGTCCGCGCGGAAGACGCCCAGGTTGGAGGAGCTCTCCACCAGCCCCTGCACCGACTGCGACAGCGTATGCAGCCCGTCGAACACGAGCGCGGCATAATCCACGATGTTTTCCGCCTGGGAGGCGTCAAATACGGTTTGCGGCATTTCCGCCTGCGAGACGGTGGCGGTCAGGCCGGGATCGGAGGCGCTGTAGGCGGAGGCGAGCGCCTTTGCGTATTCGCCTGTGATTGTTTCAACCCTGGCGGCGTCCTGCGCGCCCACCACGAGCAGCGCCGTGGCGGAAGTGGGGATGGCGTTTGCCGCCGTCCCGCCCTGGAAAGAGGCGAGCTCATAGGAGACGCCCGCTTGCCGCAAGGATAGCAGCAAATCGCCCAGCGCCTGCACGGCGTTGATGCGCCCCTTGTCGATCATGACGCCGGAATGGCCGCCCAGCAGGCCGTCGAGCGTGACGGAGACGGCGGCGTCCAGCGTGGGCGCGGTGCGCAGGGGCTCCTGGGCCGCGGTCAGCACCGTGCCGGCGGCGGAGGAAATGATTGCCTCGCCCAGCGTTTCCGCATCGAGGTTCAGCAGGAATGAGACGTCCTCCACCACGGAGGCGTCCAGGCCGAACATCCCCGTCATGCCGTCCTCTTCGTTGACGGTGATGATGGCGCGCAGCGGGCCGTGGGCGGCTTGCGAGGTGGCCAAGTAGAGGATGGACGCCACGCCGATCCCGTCGTCTGCGCCGAGGCTGGTGCCGTCAGCCGTGAGGGTGTCTTCGCTGCGGATTGTCCGCACGGGCGTGTTCAAAGCGTCGAAGTTGGGATCGCTGGATACCGCCACCATGTCCATGTGCGCCTGCAGCGCGACGGTGGGCGCCTCTTCATAGCCTTCCGTAGCGGGCACATCGAAGATGACATTGCCGGTTTCATCCTGGTAAACGTCAAACCCCTGCGCTTGCGCCCATGCTACGAGGAACGCGCCGACCTTTTCCTCGTGGTGGGACGGGCGCGGAATGGCGGCAAGCTGCTCAAAGTTGGCAAGGATCCCCTCAAGAACTTCCTCGTCTGTCTCCGCACAGGCGGAAAAGGCGCCCGGGATCAGGAGCAGCGCAAGCAGCAAAGAGATGATGCTTCGAAAGCGTTTCACGGCTTTCACCTCCGGTTTTCGTTTCTTTCGCTTTTATTATAATGCGTGGCCGTGTTTGCGTCTACCCCGGCTGCGGCGCAAAAAGAGCGGCCTCGGGGCCGCTCCTTTTGCCGTCCGCCTTGCGGCGGGTCACGTCACCCAGTACAGCACCGCATCCCGCAGAAAGCGGGCGCAGCCGGGCACGTTTTTGTCATAGTACGCCGTAAAACGCTCGTCCGCCGTATAGAGTTCCGCGATCCCCCTGTGCTTGGCCGGGTCGTATGCGCTGCCGCTGAAGGTGAGAAAGCGGCGGTGCAGGGAGACGATCTCACGCCCCTCATCGCCATTGAAAGCGCGGCCGGCCTGGACCGCGGCCTCCAGGCGCTGCTGGATTTCCCTGCTGAGCGCGGTCCAGGCTTCGTACTGTTCCGGCGTCAGGCGCAGCACGGCCGCCTGCGCCTCGTCTACCTGCGCGTCGCCGTATCGCTTGCGGGCTTCTTTGCCGTATGTTTCTTCGTGCCAGTTGATGACGCCGCGTTTAAAAGCGTTAAACTTCGCCTCGTCTGACATGTTTTCGCTCCTTTCCATCGCATGAATGGTTTGCTGCAACGAACGGATGAGCGCGCCGAGCTGCTCCTGGCGCGCCTGCAGCGCGCACAGGTGGCGGCGCAGGGCGGCCAACCGGTCGAAGGAAGGATCGTCGAGATATGCTTTGATTTGGGCCAGCTCCACCCCGAGGGCCCGGTAATAAAGGATATCCTGCAGCCGGTCCACCTGGGCCGGGCCATAGTAGCGGTACCCGCTGGGCGCAACCCGGCTGGGCTTGAGCAGGCCGGTTTCGTCGTACCAACGCAGGGCGCGGGTGGACACCCCCGAAAGACGCGACAGCTGCTGAATGGAATATTCCATCGCTGATCCCTCCCGCAGCCTAGCATAGCAGTTGACGCGGCGTCAAAGTCAAGGGGGCGCGCCAATTTTTTGTTGGAATTTGCACCGCCTGCGCGCGGCTGCTGGGCTTGACTTCGCCTTCGCATACGCTACAATGAAAGCGTATGGAAACAAAACGAAAAGGAAAGAGGCGTCGCGGCATGGCGGAATATGTCCTGGGCGTTGATAACGGCGGAACGAGCTCCAAGGCGGTCGTGTTTGACCTTTGCGGGCGCGAAATCGCGCAGGCGAAGGAAAACACGCGCCTGCTCACCCCGCGCCCCGGATTTACGGAGCGGGATATGGAGGAGCTTTGGCAGGTGAACGCGCGCGTCATCCGCGAGGCGGTGCGGCGCGCAGGCGTTTCGCCCGAGGAAATCCTCGGGCTTTCGATGAGCGGCCATGGGAAGGGGCTGTACCTGCTGGGACGGGACGGGAAACCGGCGCGGTCGGGCATCGTCTCCACCGACTCGCGCGCCTACCAATACGTCGACCGCTGGAACGCGGACGGGACGGCGGAAAAGCTCTTTGCGCGCACATGCCAGAGCATGCTGGCCTGCCAGCCCGCGGCGCTGCTGCGGTGGCTTGCGGACAACGAGCCGCAGACGGTTGCAAACATTCAGTATATTTTCGACGTCAAGGACTACATCCGCTACCGCCTTACGGGCGAAGCTTGCTGCGAAATCACCGATATGTCCGGTTCCGGGCTGGTCAACCTGCATACGCGCAGCTACGACAGGGAAATCCTCTCGCTGCTGGGCCTTTCCTGGGCGTGGGAAAAGCTGCCGCCGTTGGCCGATTCGTTTGCCTGCTGCGGGCGCGTGACGGAGGAAGCGGCCGCGCTGTGCGGCCTGGCGCCGGGAACGCCCGTGGCGGCCGGGCTGTTCGATATCGACGCCTGCGCCATCGCCATGAACGTCACGGACGGCAGCACGATCGCCTCCATCGCCGGCACGTGGGCGATCAACGAATACATCGCCGCTGCGCCCGTGCTTGACCGCTCCGTCAAGATGAACTCGCTTTATTGCCTGCCGGGGTATTATCTTGTCGAAGAGAGCGCGCCGACCTCCGCCAGCAACCTGGAATGGTTTGTGGGCAACTTTTTGCAGGAGACGGCGCGCGAAAAGGGGAAGCCGCTGTATGACACGGCCAATGAGGCGCTCGAAAGCCCGCCGAAGGAGACGGGCATCGTGTTTTTGCCCTACCTCTATGGCGGCTGTGACGACGCGAAAGCCACGGCTGCGTTCCTGGGGCTGACGGGTGACAACACGCGCGAGGAGATGCTGCGCGCGGTGTATGAATGCGTCTGCTTTGTGCACAAGATGCAGGTGGACCGCCTGCTCAAAAGCCGCGGCACGCCGCCGCGCGCCATCCGCCTGGCGGGGGGCGTCGTCAACAGCCCCGCCTGGGTGCAGCTGTTTGCGGACGTGTTTGCGATGGACGTGGAGACGGTGGAGGTTTCGGAGCTGGGCGCGCTCGGCGCGGCAATCGCCGCGGCAGTGGCGGCAGGGCGCTATGCGTCGCCGCAGCAGGCGGCGGCAGCGATGAGCCGCCCGGGCAAGACGTATCAGCCCAATGCGGGCTGTGCCGGCATCTATCGCCGCAAGTATGAAGCCTTCCTGACGGCGGATGCGGCGCTTGCGCCGCTGTGGGCGAAGCTGAATAAAAAATAAGGCCGCCATTGCAGGCGGGGAAAGAAGGACACGGCATGGAGCGCTATCAGCTCGGCCTTTACGAAAAGGCGATGCCTACCGGGTTGACGTTTGAACAGATGCTGGACGCCGCGCGCACGAGCGGGTTTGATTTTCTGGAGATGAGCGTGGACGAGACGGACGCGCGGCTTGCGCGGCTTGACTGGGACGCGCAGCAGCGCGCGGCGCTCGTGGATGCGATGGAACGGCAGGGGATTGCCGTGCGGTCCATCTGCCTGAGCGGGCACCGCAAATATCCGCTGGGCAGCCATGACGATGCCGTGCGCGCCCGCGGCGAGGAGATCTTTGAAAAAGCGGTGCGCCTGGCGGACAGCTTGGGCGTTCGGATCATCCAGCTGGCGGGGTATGACGTCTATTATGAGGCGGGGGACGAGCAAACGCGGGAGCGCTTTTTGCAATCGCTCGCGCGCGGCGTCGATTGCGCGGCGCGCTACGGCGTGCTGCTGGGCTTTGAGACGATGGAAACGCCGTTTATGGATACCGTGGAAAAGGCGATGGCCTACGTGCGCCGCATCGGCTCGCCCTATCTTGGCGTTTATCCGGACATCGGCAATTTGACAAACGCCGCCCTTTTGTACGGCACGGATGTCCTGGCCGACGTGGCATGCGGGCGCGGCCATCTGGTGGCGATGCACCTGAAGGAGACCGTTCCCGGCAAATACCGCGATATGGACTTTGGCCAGGGGGGCGTCGATTTCCGGGCAGCGGCGCGCTGCGCGCGGGAAAACGGCGTGCGCCGCTTTGTCGCCGAGTTCTGGGACGACGGGCGGGAGGACTGGCGCGGCCGTCTTTGCGGCGTGAGCGCGTTTTTGCGCCGCGCGCTGGACGGGGTGTTTGCTGAGCCATGAGCGCACCGTTTCCTGCGCTGCAATTTCTCCGCTGCCCGGTGTGCGGCGCTGCGTTTTCCGTGCAGGAGAAGAGCCTCGTGTGCGCCTGTGGCCATTGCTTTGACATCGCCCGCAAGGGATATGTCAACCTGGCGGGCGCAAGGCGGACGGAAGCGCTTTATGACAGGGCGCTGTTTGAAAGCAGGCGGCGCATACTGCAAAGCGGGCTGTATGCGCCGGTGGTGGAGGCGCTCTGCGAGCAGATCGCCCGCTACGCCCCGCAGCGCACGCTGCTGGTGGATGCAGGCTGTGGCGAAGGGTTCTATGCGCGCTCGCTCGCGCCCCTGTTTGAGGCGGTGGTGGCGTTCGACCTTGCGCGCGAGGGCGTGGCGCTGGCCGCGTCCGGCGGCGAGCGGGCGCATGCCGCCTATCTGGTAGCCGATTTGACGCGCATCCCCGTGCGCGACGGCGCGGCAGACGTGCTGCTGGACGTGCTCACACCGGCCTGCTACGCGGAGTTTGCGCGCGTGTTGCGGGTGGGCGGCATTTTGATCAAGGTGCTGCCGCGGGAAGGATACCTTTGCCAGCTGCGCGCCCTGGCGGCAAAAGGGGCATACAGCAACCGCGATGTGCTGGCGCGCATGGATGATGCCTGCGCTGGCGGGTTTGCGCCGCTTGTGCGCCGGGCGGTTACCTATACGCGCCCGCTCCCGGCCGGACTGCGCGGCGATGCGGTGCGCATGTCGCCCCTCTCGCACCGGGAAGCGGCGTTTGATGCCGCAGCGCTACAGGCGTTGACGATTGATTTGGAAATTGCCGTGCTGCGCAGGAGCGCATAGCCCGCGCCGCCGCGCTGCACAGGAGATCACACCGACCGCAGAGGATTGCTATGGACGAGGAAGAACGCTATCTCATGCGGGCGATTGCCCACATCCATACCGACTTTCCCACCAAATTCGGCATTCCCCGCCAGAGCGGCCTGGTCGGCGCGCTGGAAGGGATCGTCGTCTTTGAGCCGCAGTTCCGCAGCGAGGGCGCGCTGCGCGGGCTGGAGACATACTCGCACGTGTGGCTTTTGTGGGTTTTTTCGCGCGCGCTGCGGGAGGGATGGTCGCCGACGGTGCGCCCGCCGCGCCTGGGAGGCAACAAGCGCATGGGCGTGTTTGCCACGCGCTCGCCGTTCCGGCCCAACGCCATCGGGCTTTCGGCCGTGCGGCTGGTGGGCGTGGAGCAGACGGAGCGCTTTGGCGCCGTGCTGCGCGTTGCGGGCGTGGATTTGATGGACAATACGCCTATTCTGGATGTAAAACCTTATCTTCCCTTTGCCGACGCCGTTGCGGACGCTTCGGGCGGCTTTTCTGCCGGGGCGCAAGAGGGGCTGCTGGCGGTTGAATGCCCGCCGCAGCTGCTTGAGCTCGTGCCGCCGGACCGCCGTCAGGCGCTGCTGGGCGTGCTGGCAAACGACCCGCGCCCGTCCTATCAGGACGATCCCGAAAGGCTGTACGGCTTTTGTTTTGCGGGCCTGGAGATCAAGTTCACCGTGGCGGACGGCAAGGCGGTCGTTCGGCGGATCGAGAAGGCGTAACGTTTCGCTTTGGAATGGCGCGCGAACGCCGGAAAAACTGCCCGGAACATTGAACCGATCAGCAAAAACCATGTGACGCGGGCCGGGAAGGTTGCCCGCGAATAATGCGCGTAACGTTTCGCTAAAAATGTAAAAAAACGCTTGTATGCGTGCGTCCGCTGTGCTATAGTTAGCGCAGGCGGTACTGGCTGCCAAGAGGAGCTGCACGCATGATCATTCGCTATTTTCAAAAAGGGTTTAACTACTCCCAGGATGGTCCCGGAAACCGGCTGGTATACCACCTGCAGGGGTGTAATTTGCGCTGCCCTTGGTGTTCCAATCCGGAGGGGATGGACGCGGCGCACCCTGCCAAGGAGGAGGAAGCCTCGGCCGTGGCGCAGTTTGTGCTCTCTGCAAAGCCGATGTTCTTTGAAGGCGGCGGCCTGACGCTGACGGGCGGGGAGTGCACGGTG
>DVLH01000110.1 GCA_018715585.1 Candidatus Aphodomonas merdavium | reverse complement strand
CAGTCCGTCGCGCCGAGCGTTGAGCGCGTCGCCGTCACGCACGATCCGGAGATTGTAGCGCAGATTCAGAGCGTTGCGGACCAGATTGCGGGCGCGAAGAACCTGAGCGACGTCGCCCAAGGGTTTGACAGCGTGCTGGATAAGATGCAGTAAGCGCGCCAACGGGCGATTGCGGGGCAGCCTGCGCTGCGGGCCGGTGCGAACCGGCAGGCAGCGGGGCTGTTTTTTTGTGTGGTTTTGCACTTGAAGAAGTACAGGTATATTGTTATAATTATATCTTAAACAATCTCGCTGTGCCGTTGGGAAGAAAGGAAGGATTGGTTTTGTTGGCTACAAAAAGGACAGTTTGCCTCTTTTTGACTTGTTTGCTTGTTTGACTGTCACTGGGAGCCTGTGCGCAGGAATTGCCTGCGGACGGCGTTTATACGGGTGTGGGTGCTGGGATGCAGAGCAACATCACCGTTGAGGTGACGGTGGCGGACGGAAAGATCGCCTCGGTTGACGTCGTTTCGCATAATGAGACGCCCGGCATCTCCGATGCGGCGATTGAAACGGTGCCCGCCGCGATCGTCGAGGCGCAGTCGGCCGATGTGGACGCCGTGGCTACGGCGACGTATACGTCCGAGGGCATCATGGAAGCCGTTCGTAACGCGCTTTCCGGTGCGCAGGCGCCCGTGCAGGAGCTGGCAATTGAGCCGGACCTGATCGTCGTTGGCGGCGGCATGGCGGGCATTGTGGCTTCCGTGCGCGGCGCGGAGCTGGGGCTGCAGGTGTTGCTGCTGGAGGGCAGCGCGCGCATCGGCGGCTGCATCCACTACGCAGGCGGCACGATTTCCGGTGCGGATTTCAAAATCCAGCATGAAAACGGGATTGAAAACGATACGCCGGAAGCGTTTTATGCGGATGTCGTGCGCCTTGGCGGCGGCGAAAGCGAACTGAATCCTGCCCTTTCGCGTGCACATTGCGAAAAGGCCGGCCCCGCCATTGACTGGCTGGATGAAACCATCGGCGTGGACTTTGGCAGCCGCACGCTGGTGGCCGGCGCCTATGCTGCGTTTGACACGATGCGCGTGACGCTGGCGGGGGATAACTCGGGCCTCGGCGGCGCGCTGGGCTACCTCGAACCGCTGACGGAACATCTTGACAGCGCGATTGAGGCGGGCAACGTGCAGCTGATGCTCAACACCACCGTGACCGAACTTGTCGTCGAGGACGGCAAATGCATCGGCGTCAAGGTAGGCGACACGCTCTACACTGCGCCCACGACGCTGCTGGCGACGGGCGGCTACTGCCACAACGAAGAACTGCTGAAGATGGCGGGCTTTGACAACATCGTCTCGCAGGCCCCCAAGACGTCCAATGGTTCCGGCTTCTACCTGGCGCAGGCCGTCGGCGGCGTGTTTGACAACATGGACAAGCTGACGACCTATTACGGCGGCGGCCTGATGACCGACGGATTTGAAATGACCTACGGCGCCAACACCAGTTATCCGGGACGCATCTACGTGGACCTGGAAGGCAACCGCGTTGGCGATGAGACGACCAACGACGTGCGCATGTGGATGAACGCGCCCGAAGACAAGCTGTACCTCGTCATTTCCGGCAACATGGTCGATCCGGAGACGGTGCTTTTGAAATATGGCATCTCTACCCGCACGCCCCTTTCCAACAACGGCTGGGATCAGCTGGATGTGATGGCCGAGGAAGGCAACTGCGTCTACAAGGCCGATACGATCGAAGAGCTGGCCGAGAAGATGGGCGCGCCGGAGCTCGTGGCGACGGTTGCCAAGTACAACGAGGATGTGGCTGCCGGCGTCGATACGCTCTTTGGCCGTGCGGCCGATACGATGGTTGCCCTGGAAGAAGGCCCGTACTATGCGATTGAGACGGTTCCGTATGCCTACACCGGTTCTACCAGTGGCGTGCGCGTGGACGGCAACGGCCAGCTGCTGACCGAGGACGGCGTTTCCATCGAAGGGCTGTTCCTTGCTGGCGAGATCCTGGGGCCCACCTGCATTTCCGGCATGGTGATCTTTGGCGGCATCAACCACGCGATGGCAGCCGCTTGGGGCCTGAACGCTGCGGAGAACGCTGCGAAGGCGGTTGAATAGAGCGTAAAAGCGCGAGATTGTCGAAACCCAAACCGGCACATTGTGCCCTGCCGCGGCCCGTTAACGCCGCAGCAGGGCGCTTTTTGTGCGCAAGGAAAGGCGAGGGGCAAACAGGACAAAACGCCGGCCTGTTTGCCCCTGCGGGCGAGAAGGACGAGCGCTGCTTGACGAGCCATGCTTTCCGTGCTAAGCTTTGGAGTGCCATTTTAGGAGGATTACCTGTATGTGGAGCAAAATCAAAGCGTTGTACCTTCGTTACCGCCCGCTATTTTGGTACCTGGTAACGGGGGGGATCACAACGGTGACCAATATTGCCGTTTTCTGGGCGCTCAACGTCCCGCTTGGCGTGCATTACCAGACGGCAAACATCATTGCCTGGGTAATCGCTGTTGCCGTCGCTTTTTTGGGCAACAAGTTTCTGGCGTTTTGCAGCAAGGAAAAAGGCAAAGGGCTGCTGCGGGAGGCGGCGCGTTTTTTGCTGATGCGCCTGCTGACACTGGGATTTGACGCCGCTTTCCTTTACGCGGCCATCGACCTGTGCGGCATCGGCGCAATGGCCGCCAAGGTGGTCGATAATGTGATCGTAATCATCCTCAACTATGTGCTGAGCAAGCTGTTTGTGTTCAAGCGCAAAGGATGAGAAGCCCCACGCTGCAACGCTTGTACCGCATTCCCCGGCTGTGCCGGGGTTTTTGCGGCACATGAGAAAAGCGCCCTTGCCGGTTGGGCGAAGCGGTTGACCGCAGGAATTCACGCGCAAAGTTCCGGTGCAGGCAGCGCGCGGGACAACGGCAGGGCAACGTTTCCCATTTTGCCCTGAGGGGGAACGCCCGCTTTTGCCATGGAATGCCTCTCTGGCGCAGTGGGACTGCGCCCGAGGCCAGGCAAGGGTGAGAGAGGCAAACAAAAGGGAGCGAAGCTGCGGACGCAGCCGTACAAGCCGTTGGGAAGCGGATATCCTGCGCAAATACCACCAACCAAGGCGTGCGGAGGAAGCCGGCAAAACGGCCGGTGGCGCGGCTTGTTTTTTGCCGAAAGGCAAAGGCCGTGCTTGCCGTTATGAGGCACAGCCAGGCGGCAAAGGGAATTGCCCGTATCGGAGCGCGTCAAAAGGATGCCAGAAGGGTTCAAAGGCTGCCGGCCTCCTAGCAAGCCGAATCAAGCGGCGGGTGCGCCGGGCAGGGCGGGCTTGCGCAGCTGGAGGGCCTGCGCGTCTCTGCACAGCGCCGTAAAAACGTGTTTTCTTACAAAAGGCCGCCCTTGGCGGCCTTTTGCGGCATGCAAAGCCCCGGCCGGTTGGCCGGGGCAGGGAAAAGCCTGTTATGCGCTGCGGCGCTATAAAAACCGCTTAGAGGATGTATTTGCGCAGGTCGCGCGTTTTCGCGTCCGCGCTCAGGTGGGCGCGCACATATTCGCCGTTGATCGTCAGCGTAAACTCGGGCATGCTTCCGTCCGCGTTGAAAGCGATGTCCTCCAGCAGCGTTTCAAAGATCGTCACCAGCCGCCGCGCGCCGATATCCTCGCCGTTTTCATTGGCGAGCGCCGCGGCCTGTGCCAGCGCGTCCAGCGCGCTGTCCTCAAACTGCAGGCGCACATGATCGACGAGCAGCAGCGCGCAGTATTGCTTTGTCAGCGCGTTTTCCGGCTGGGTGAGGATGAGGCGGAAGTCATCCTTGGTGAGGGAGTTGAGCGTCACGCGCACGGGGAAGCGGCCCTGCAGCTCGGGGATGAGGTCCGTCACCTTTGCCACATGGAACGCGCCCGCGGCGATAAAGAGCATAAAATCGGTGCGGACGGGGCCGTATTTGGTGTTTACCGTGCTGCCCTCGACGATGGGCAGGATGTCGCGCTGTACGCCCTCGCGGCTGACGTCCGGGCCGTGACCGCCGGTGGAGCGGCCGGCGATTTTGTCGATTTCGTCGATGAAAACGATGCCGTCCTGCTCAGCGCGGCGCAGGGCTTCCTCCGTCACCGCGTCCATGTCGATCAGCTTGCTCTCTTCCTCTTCCAGCAGGATCTTGCGCGCCTCGTGCACTTTGACGCGGCGCATTTTTGTTTTCTTGGGCATCATGCCGCCCATCACGGAGCCGATGGCGATGCTGGCGCCGTTGACCTCCAGCGGCGGGGGAACGTCCTCCACCTCGATTTCGATTTCATACTCCTCCAAGAGGCCTTGGCGGAGCTGTTCGAGCACCTCTGCCTGGCGCCCCTGGATGCGCTGCTGCTCGTCCTGGGCAAGGGCGGGCGGCTTGGGCTTGTTGCCCAGCAGCACATCGATGGGATTCGTTTTTTGTTTCTGGGGGTTGACGATCAGCGAGGCAAGCCGCTCCTCGACGATGGCGCTGGCGCGCGCTTTGACGCGCTCGGCATGCTGCGCTTTCACCATGCGGATGGCCGCCTCGACAAGGTCGCGGATGATGGACTCCACGTCGCGGCCGACATAGCCGACCTCTGTAAACTTGGTGGCTTCCACCTTGACAAACGGCGCGTCCACAAGCTTTGCCAGCCTACGGGCGATTTCCGTCTTGCCAACGCCCGTGGGGCCGGACATGAGGATGTTCTTGGGCGCGATTTCCTCGCGCATGGCGGGCGGAAGCTGGGCGCGGCGGTAGCGGTTGCGCAGCGCGATGGCTACGGCGCGCTTGGCGTCGTCTTGGCCGACGATGAAACGGTTTAACTCCCGCACGATTTCTTTGGGGGAAAGCTGCATGTTATACGTCCTCCACGGTGATATGGTCGTTTGTGTAAACGCAGATGGAGGAGGCCACCCGGAGCGCTTCCTCGGCGATTTCATGGGCGGAAAGCTGCGTGTTGCGCATGAGCGCGCGCGCGGCTGAGAGCGCGTAGTTGCCGCCCGAACCGATGGCGCAGATGCCGTCGTCCGGATAGATGACCTCGCCCGTACCGCTGACGACGAGAATGCCCGTCTTGTCGGCGACGATCATCATCGCCTCCAATTTGCGCAGCGCCTGATCGCGCCGCCATTCCTGCGCCAGCTCCACGGCGGCACGCTCGAGATTGTAGCCGAACTGCTCCATTTTTTCTTCAAAGCGGGCGCTGAGGGAAAACGCGTCCGCGACGGAGCCGGCAAATCCAATCACCGCTCGGCCGCCGCAAACGCGGCGCACCTTCACGGCGGTGGCTTTGAAAATGGTATGCTCCCCCATAGTGACCTGGCCGTCGCCGGCGATGGCGCACTGGCCGTCGCGCAGCACGCCGCAAATGGTGGTGCCTCTCAGTTCCATTCGAATTCAAACGCTCCTTTGCATTGGTCCAGCACGCCCAGCGCGCGGCGGGAAATGGCCTCATAGCGCGCCGCTTTGTTGCGGATGGTTTCGGGATAATCGTCAATGAGGCCAAAGGTGATGTTCATAGGTTGATATGCGCGGTTGGGGCTGGAGACGTGACGCCCCAGCGCGCCCAGCGCGGTTGTGGTGGGAAAAGGAAAAGCGGGCAGGCCATGCAGCTGCCGGGCGAGCGACAGGCCCGCCACAAGGCCGCTCGCGGCCGATTCCACGTATCCTTCTACGCCGGTGATCTGGCCGGCAAAGTACAGGCCGGGCGTCTCAAGCACCTCAAACGTGGCGCTGAGGATGCCAGGGGATTGCAAAAACGTGTTGCGGTGCATGACGCCATAGCGGGCAAATTCGGCGTTTTCCAGGCCGGGGATCATGCCGAACACGCGCCGCTGCTCGCCAAAGGCCAACCGCGTCTGAAAGCCCACAAGGTTATAGAGCGTCGCCGCTGCGTCGTCCTGGCGCAGCTGCACGTTGGCGAACGGGCGCCGGTTTGTGGCGGGGTCTACCAGGCCGACGGGTTTGAGCGGCCCAAACGCAAGCGCCATCGGCCCGCGCCTGGCCATGCTCTCCACAGGCATGCAGCCTTCAAAGACGCTCGTTTCCTCAAAGCCGTGCACGGGCGCCGTCCTTGCGTTGATCAACGCTTCGTAAAAGGCAAAGTATTCGTCCTTTGTCATGGGGCAGTTGAGATAATCGTCGCCACCTTTGCCGTAGCGCGACGCGCGGAAAACGCGGCGCATGTCGATGGAATCGAGCGTGACGATGGGCGCGGCGGCGTCGTAAAAGCACAGCGTATGAAAGCGCGCAGCGATTGCTGCAGCCAGTGCATCGCTGGTGAGCGGCCCCGTGGCCACGATAGCGGGCGGCTCGGGCAGCGAAAGCGCTTCCTCCATACGGATCTCAATGAGCGGATGCGTGCGCAGCGCACCGGTGATGGCAGCAGAAAAACCGTCGCGGTCTACCGCCAGCGCGCCGCCGGCGGGAATTTTGTTTTCGTCCGCTGCGCGCAGGATGAGCGAGTCTAGACGGCGCATTTCCTCTTTCAGCAGCCCGCAGGCGTTTGTTAAGGCGTTTGCGCGCAGCGAGTTGGAACAGACCAGCTCTGCGAAGCCTTCCATGCTGTGGGCGGGCGTGCGCTTCGCCGGCTTCATTTCAACGAGCGTGACGGCAATTCCCCGGCGGGCGAGCTGCCAGGCGGCTTCGCAGCCGGCCAGCCCCGCGCCGACGACGGTTACGCGATCGGATGCGGTCATTCTTCTGCGCTTTCTGCCGGCGAGCTGTCCGGCGCCTGTTCGCGATGGCGGCATGCCTCGTTGCTGCACAGGTACCACCGGCCGTCCTTCCGGCTTTCCTTGAGGGTCATATAGCTGCCGCAGACGGGGCATTTTTCCGCCACGGGCCGGTCCCAAGAGACGAAATCGCACTCCGGGTAGCGCTTGCAGCCGTAAAACTTGCGCCCTTTGCGCGACGTTTTTTCCAGCACGGGCGCGCCGCAAAGAGGACAAGGAACGCCGATTTCCACCTGGATGGCCTTTGTCCCGCGGCAATCGGGGAAACGCGAGCAGGCCAGGAAACGCCCGTAGCGGCCCATCTTATAGACCATCGGCGCGCCGCACAGCTCGCACGTCTCATCGCTGACTTCGTCGGCAATTTTGACCTTTTCGATGTTTTGTTCGGCCTTTTTGAGCATGTCGTCAAAGGGGCCGTAGAAATCGCGGATGACCTGCTTCCACGGCAGGTTTTCCTCCTCGATTTCGTCCAGCTTGTTTTCCATATCCGCCGTGAAGCGCATATCGACGATGTCCGCAAAATGGTCGCGCATCACCTGTGTCACCATGCGGCCCAGCAGCGTGGGATAAAGCTTGCGCTTTTCACGCGTGACATAGCCGCGGGCGATGATGGTGGAAATCGTGGGCGCATAGGTGCTCGGCCGTCCGATGCCCTTTTCTTCCAGCGCGCGCACAAGCGACGCTTCGGTGTAGCGCGGAGGCGGCTGGGTAAAGTGCTGCTCGGCGGCAGCATCGCTGAGTTCGACTGCGGCGCCCACTTTTAAACGGGGCAGCGTCGTTTCCGGGCTGACAACCTCCTCATCGGTTCCCTCTTCGTAGACGAGCGTAAAGCCGGAAAACTTTTTATGCTCGCCGTAAAAGCGCAGCCGCATGCCGTCCGGAGAGGCAATTTCGGCCGTTTCGGTGTCGTAGAGGGCGGGGGTCATCTGGCTGGAAAGGAAGCGCAGATAAATCAGGCGGTAGAGGTTGTACTGATCGCGCGAGAGGGAGGCCTTCACGGCCTCGGGCCGGCGCGTGACGTCCGTAGGACGGATGGCTTCGTGGGCATCCTGCGCGCGGGTGCGCCCTTTATAGATGTTTGGGGTTTCGGGCAGGTATGCCGGGCCGTATTGATCGGGAATATACGCCCGGGCGGCGGAAATGGCCTCGTCGGAGAGGCGCACGGAGTCCGTACGGATATAGGTAATCAGACCGACGGCGCCCTCGCCCTGGATCTCTACGCCTTCGTAGAGCTGCTGGGCAATCTGCATCGTCTTAGCCGTGGTAAAATGCAGCTTGCGGGCAGCCTCCTGCTGCAGGTTCGGCGTGGTAAAGGGCGGCGGCGGGTTCTTTTTGCGCTCGGAAGTTCTTGCGTCCACGACCGATAGCGGCTGTTCGCGCAGGTGCGAGACGGCTTCCTTCGCCTCCTCCTCGTTGTGCACTTCAGGCCGGAAGAGCTTTGCGGAGAATTTCTTTTCGCCGTAGGCGAGCTGCGCGGTGACGTCCCAGTATTCCTCGGGGATGAAGGATTCGATTTCGTCCTCGCGCTCGACGATCATGCGCGTGGCAACGGACTGCACCCGGCCGGCGCTGAGCCCTTTTTTGATCTTTACCCACAAAAGCGGGCTGATTTTATACCCCACAAGCCGGTCCAGCACGCGGCGCGCCTGCTGTGCGTCCACAAGCGGCATGCACACGGCGCGGGGATGCTTGATCGCCTCATTAACGGCTTTGGAAGTGATTTCATGGAACTCGACGCGGCAGGGGGACGCCGGGTCGATGTTGAGAATGTGCGCCAGATGCCAGGAAATGGCTTCGCCCTCGCGGTCCGGGTCGGTTGCGAGCAGGACGCGCGCGGCGGTTTTGGCCTCGTGGCGCAGGCGGCTGAGCACTTCGCCGCGCCCGCGGATGGTGATATACTTGGGCTCGAAATCGTTTTCAATGTCCATACCGATCTGCGATTTGGGCAAATCGCGCACATGGCCGTTGCACGCCTCGACCTTGTATTTGCGCCCGAGAAACTTTTCAATCGTGCGCGCTTTCGTGGGAGACTCGACGATGACGAGCGTTTGCTTTGCTGTTGCCAATGCCTAATATCCTTTCTTTATGGCTGCCACTTGTACAAGCGGAGCCGTGCTAAAAAGGGATGCCTTTATCAGGCGCGTTCTACCCGGCGGCCGGGAGACTGTATTATTATTCCCTGAATCTCCATCTCTGTCAAGAGCGAATTCACCTGCGAGGCAGACAGGCCGAGCGCGGCGGGCAGCTCATCGGCGTCCATCGGCCCTGCGGCGAGCAGGTTCCACAGCGCTTGCTGCTGTAGGCTTAAGGGAAGTACCTCTGCACTACGGGGCGGCTGCGGATGAAAAAGCGATAAATCTTGCCAGCCCAGATCCACCGCCAGGTCGGCCGCGCAGGTGAGCAGCCGCGCCCCGCGCGAGCGGATGAGCCAGTGCGTTCCCTCGCTGTAGATTTGATCTACCTGCCCGGGTACGGCGAAGAGCTCCCGGCCCTGGGCGAGGGCGAAATCCGCCGTCAGCATTGCGCCGGAACTGCGGCTGGCTTCCACGAGCACCGTCGCCTCGCTCATCCCGCTGATGATGCGGTTGCGAGCGGGAAACACTGTAGGGACGGGCGGCACCCCGGGCAAACTGGCAGAGACGATGCTGCCTCCCGCCTCGAGCAGCGCATCGGCGAGCGCGAGGTTTTCCGGCGGGTAGACGACGTCCACACCGCTGCCGAACACGGCCACCGTGCGGCCTCCAACCTCCGCCGCGCCGCGGTGCGCTTCGCTGTCAATGCCGCGCGCAAAGCCGGAGACAATCGTGACGCCCATCTGCGCAAGCTCCCTTGCAAGCCTGCGGGCAACGCGGGTGCCGTAGGGGGTGCAGTTGCGCGAGCCGACGATGGCGACGGTGCGGCTGTCGCCGAGCGCCTTGCGCCCACGCACGTAAAGCGTAGGCGGCGCATCCGGTATTTCGAGCAGCAGCGGCGGGTATTCGGCATCTTCCTGCGTAATGGCGACGGCGCCGCAGTGCTCCATCGACGCAAAGAGCGCGCTGCGGTATTCATCCGTGCGCGCCTGCTGCAGTGCGCCGTTGGCCGCTTTGCCCAGGAAAGCAGTCTCTTCCGCAGGCAAGTCCCAAACGGCCTGCGCAGAGCCATAGCGTTCCAACAGCAGGTGAAACCGCTGCGTTCCCAGCTTGCGCACGCTGGACAGCCAGATCCATGCCTCTTGCTCCTTGGTATATCCCATGTCAACGCCCTCCTGTTCCACCCAGGCGGTATTGCAGCGCTTCGGCGACATGCTCTGCAAGCAATTGCTGGCTGCCGGCCAGGTCTGCGATGGTGCGGGCAACTTTCTGTACGCGGGCGCGTCCGCGCATGGAAAGCCCCCAGCGAGCCGACGCGGCGGCCAACAGGCGTTCGCCCGCAGCGTCAAGGTGGCAAAAGCGTTCCAGCTGCCGGGCATCGATTTGTGCGTTGGCGTAAAAACCCAGCCCGGCATAGCGCTGCTGTTCAAGCGCGCGCGCCTGCTTGACGCGTTCACGCACGGCGGCGCTCGTTTCGCTCTTTTCAGGGCAGAGCGAGGAGCTTTGCAGGACCTCGCCGACTTCCACGCGCAGGTCGATGCGGTCCAGCAACGGGCCGGAGATGCGGCTTTGGTAGCGGGCGATGGCCTGGGGCGCGCAACGGCAGGCGCGCGTGCGCGAGCCGAGGTAGCCGCAGGGGCAGGGGTTCATCGATGCGACGAGCATCGCCTTGGCGGGGTAGCGCGCGCGGCTGTTGGCGCGGACGATGGAGACGAAGCCGTCCTCCAGCGGCTGCCGCATGCCGTCCAGCGCGCTGCGCTGAAATTCCGGCAGTTCGTCCAGGAAGAGGACGCCGTTGTGGGCCAGCGTGATTTCGCCCGGCCGTGCGTCCCGCCCGCCGCCCACGAGCGCTGCCAGCGATGCGGAATGGTGCGGCGCGCGGAACGGGCGCTCCGTCAACAAGCCCGTTCCCGGCGGCAACAGCCCTGCGGCGCTGTGAATGCGCGTCGTCTCGAGCGACTCCTCCAGCGTCATTTCCGGCAGCAGGCCGGGCAGGCAGCGCGCCAGCATCGTCTTGCCCGTGCCCGGCGGCCCTACGAGCAGCAGCGAATGCCCTCCCGCGGCGGCGATCTCCAGCGCGCGCTTGGCGGCGGTTTGACCGATGACCGACGAAAGATCGTTCGCTTCCGTCCGTTCATGCAGGAGGCTGGCAAAAGGCACGGACGGCTGTGGAGAGATGGGCGCGCCCCCGCCCAGCGCATCTGCCACCTGGCGCAGCGTCCGTCCGGGCAACACCTGCGCGCCTTCGGCGCAAGCCAACTCCGGCGCATTGGCAGCGGGGACAAGCAGCCGCCGGTAGCCGCGCTTGAGCGCTGCCAGCGCCATGGACAGCGCCCCGCGCACGGGCAGCAGCTCCCCGCCCAGCGAAAGCTCGCCCAGCAGCACCAGATCCTGCGGCGGTTCCCCCGCGATTTGCCCGGAGGCATAGAGAATGGCCAGCGCGATGGGCAGATCAAAGGAGGGGCCGGTCTTTTTGATGTCGGCAGGGGCGAGGTTGACGGTGACGCGGGTAAACGGCGGCGTAAAGCCGCTGTTTTGCAGCGCAGCGCGCACCCGCTCGCGCGATTCGCGCACGGCGGCATCAGGCAGGCCGACCAGCTCGAAGCCGGGCATGCCGCCCGTCACATTCGCTTCGACCGACACAAGATAGCCGTCAATGCCGTCCAGCGCGAAGGAAAATACGCGCGCGAGCATGAAACACCCTCCTTAGTAATACAGCCAGCCCCGGTATACCCATCCGGGCAGCTTCAAGAAGCTGAACCAGTTGATCAAGTCCGCCCACGCCCGCGGGAACTGAACGCCCGTGGCGATAGGATAGAAAGCGATGAAAAGCGCGACGGTAACCGCGCAATAGACGATGGTCAGCGTGCGCGTTTTATGTGCGTTGTGCTCGTACAGGCGGCTAAACACATAGCCCGTGGCAGCCATGACGAATGGCAGGCTGCCGAAGTAGTGGTAGATGAACATCGAGCGCGGGACGAGCACCCAGGGCAAGTATTGGGCCGCAAAGCCGGCCAGGATCAGCCCTGGCGCCAGGTCTTTGCTAAGCGCATGGCTGCGCGCGTTTTGGATGAAACGCCAGAGCACGTACAGCAGCGCCGCAAACCCAACCCACCATACGGCCGGGTTGCCCATGCACATGATGGAGGCAACGTATCCCTCCTTGACAAACGGCTTGCCGTCGTAGAAATACATGGGCTTGAGGATGAGCGGCCACTCATACCACGGGGACTGGAAGGCGTGATCGTCTACAAGGCCCGTGTGGTAGTTGTACATGTCCACCTGCGTCTGCCAGAAGCGCTGCCATGTCAGCCCGCCCTCCCAACGGAAGTGCGGGATATAGCTGAAATAATAGATGAAGAAAGGAATGATCACAAACACGCCGACGCACGTCAGCAGCGTGACGGCGAGCAGCTTGGGGAAATCCTGCGCCCGCTCTGCCAGCGCGCCTCCTTGCCGCATGCAGTAGCGCCACTCGCGTACACGCAGGAAAACGCTGTAGAAGAACAGCACCGCCAGCCCCACGCTCGAGTAGAAGCAGATCCATTTGGTTGCCCAGCCCAGCCCCATGAACAGCCCGCTCAGGCTCAGCGGGATCAACACTTTGTATCTGTCGCGCAGCAGGTTCATGCGCAGATAGCAGAACATGCAAAGATACATCAGGATGATGAAGAACACCGCATAGCTGTCGATGGTGGCAATGCGCGTCTGCGTCAGGTGCATCATGTCAAACGCCATCAGGAATGCCACCAACAGGGCCCAGCGCGGCTTTTTCAGCAGCACCAGGCCGAGCAGGTACATCGCCGGTATCATCAAAACGCCCGTGAGCGCGCCGGAAAACCGCCAGCCAAACGGCGTCATCCCAAACAGCTTGATGCCCAGCATGATAAAGATCTTGCCAAGCGGCGGGTGCGTCCATTCATAGGTTGAGAGGCCGTGCAGGAACTCATAGCCCGTGCGCGCGTGATAGATTTCGTCGAAATACGTGCCGTTGTAGTAGCTCGGCTCGTCGCAGACGGTCTGCGGCTCATCGACGAGCAGGTAGGGATCGCTGGCGTTTTCGGCGCGCGCCCCTTCGCTCGTTGCGGAGACGACGGGGAGCACCTCGCCGTCTTCCGTGCGGAAGACGATTTCCATCACCGATACCGCCGGGCCGTCGGCCACCAGGCGCACATACCGGCCGGATTCCAGCAGCGGCGTGCTGTTCCAAGAGGAGATTCCCCCGTCTGCCGCCAGCACGGGCTGCGTCAGATATTGCCAGCGGAAACAAAGCCCTGTATCCAGATGGGCCGGCGCCGGGTCGGACCAGTTTTCTCCGTCGTCGGAGAAGGAGAGGCTAAAGCTGCGCGAGGAAATGCCGCCGTAGTAGAGCACGTTGAACGTACGGCTCTCGCCCAGGTCAAACACGACCGTCTCCTGGGCGCCCGTGCTCGTCCAGAGCGTTTGCGGGGCAACCGTGGACCCCAGGCCGATGAACGCGATGAGCGCATACACGAGCGTGAGCACGGTGATGGCCAGCACATGGCGGCGCTTGACGCGCGGCAGGCACTGCGACCGCTGCCGGAAAGGATCGAGCTGATCGCTTTCGCTGGGCTTGCCATGCTTGAAGAAATCGCCAAGCGGCAGCGTCCGCTTGTCAAACGCCGTCCAGAGGCACAGCCCGCCCAGCGCGAGGTTCGCCACCGAAAGCGCCATCCCCGGCAGGCCGAAACCGACGGCCAGGTGTAGATCGCGCAGCACCAGCGCGCAGTTGCAATACAGCGTGAAGGAGTATCCCACAAACGCAATCAGCAGCCGCACATCGCGGCGGCGCACATAGGCCACCAACAACAGCGCAAGCGCCGGGAAAAGATAGCGTTCGTGCATCATCGTACCAAATAGGTAAAGAAGGATGTAGCACATCGCCCCGGCGAGCGCCAAATCGCGCTCCTTTCCGCCGCGCAGGTAGATGAAAAGTGCCGTGGCTACGCTGGCGACGGTCAGCACCGTGCCAAGCGTGCCGTAGGAGATCAGCGAAAAGCTGCTGTCCAGCGGCGCCCAGTTCGCGCCGAGCAGGTAATAGAGGTTGGGTGCGTTTACCGTGGCATAGGAGTAAGAGGATAGGGTGGTGGAATACTGCGTGAAAATCCACGTGATGGGACGGCCCCATGCAAAGGGCAGCAGCATGACAACGCCCACCGCCAGTGCAATGCCAATCCCTTTGAGCCACCTCCGCCACGCGCTGCGGTGCAGCACGAGGGCAAGCAGGCCCAGCGGCGCTACGATCAGCGCTTGGGGCTTCATCAAAACGGTGACGGTAAAGACGGGCAGCGCCGCCTCCCAGCGCCCTTGCTGCACCAGCAACACCGTGGCGAGCAGGCCAAGCGCCAGCACCGCGTCCACCTGGCCCCACGCCGCGCTGTCGATGAGCACGGCGGGCGAGAGCGCGTAGAGCGCTGCCAGCAGCAGCGCCGCCGTTTCGCTCAGCTTTTTGCGCGCCAGGCGCCAAATCAGATAGACGGCGCCAAGGTCGCAGAGGATGGGCACAAAGCGCAGGATGATGCGCGCCAGAGGCTCCGCCGTGTCGGACAGGCCAAAGGCGTTGAGCAAAAGGCCGGCAGGCCAGAGCAAATACAGATATCCCGGGGGATAATCGCAGAACGTGGCGGTGTCGTAGAAGCCGGCGGGCCCGGCCTCATACATCCAGCGCGCCCACCAGTAAAAACAGCCGTTGTCCGTTTCGTAGCCCATGCACAGGGCTGCGATGATCAGGCGCAGCACAAACGCAAAGACAAGCAGCAGCCCAAAGAGCAGCTTGGGGGAATAGACCGTTTTGTTTTTAAGCAGCCACAGCACGAAGCAGACCGCCAGGAACAGCACGCCCCAGCGCAGAATGCCCGCCTGCTCGTCCGTTTCTTCCACGCTTGGGAGCGGTTCCTGCACATAGTCGTATTGAGAGTAGTCGGTAAGCTGAATCAGCGTGGCGCCTTCGGGGACGCTGTCCGCCTTTTCCAGGCTGACGGAGGCAAAGGACGCTTTGCCGGTGTTGTCGGCACTGTAATCGCCCAGGCGCACGCCGATAACGATTTGCGTCTGATCGATATCCGTGCGGAAATAGCTGTCCAGGCGCACCCATTCGCCCGCCGTGTCCCAAACCTGGGGAAAAGTCGCATAGCTGAGCATGACGGAAAAGCCTGCGCCCGCAGCCGTTTCAGGGATTCCTTCGGCGCGCACGTATCCGCTTAAATGATAGATCGTCTCCGGCTCAACCGTTACGCTCTGCACAAAGCGTGCGTCGTTGGAGGCGACGTTTTCCACCACAACGCAGTTGGCGCCGTCCGGACCGTCCGTTGCGGTTGAAAAATACGTGATGCCCGCATCGTACAGCCAGGCTTCCTGGCTCCAGGCGGTGGGCATCCCGTTTTCAAGGGACGAAAAATCGCCGTTGACGAGCAGGTTGCCCTCCGCACCTGCGCACGGTGCAAAAAGGAACAGAATACACATGAGGACCAAAAGGATTCGACGCATAAGTGCCTCCGACATTCGTCGCTTTGGAAAAAACGCCTTTTTTATTGGGTTTCCACGTATTTACTCTCCTGTACTATCCAACGGGATTCAAGCCTCTATACGTCCCCAAATGGAAGAAATCGCTGTTAATTTTTTTCAATTGGGGGCTGAAAAACAAACGCATTGCGCAACAGCACAATGCTTTGGGGAAAGACCTCCACCACGTCGAAACGCACGGACGTGTCATAGAGGGCATAACGCTGCAAATACAACAGCGCCGCCATGCCAATACGCCGCTGTTTGGCAGGCGTAACGCGCTCGCGCGGCGCGCCATGGGCAGCGCTGCGCGTGAAAGATGCTTTCACTTCTACAAAGACGATGCACCCCTTTTCCCGTGCGACGATGTCGATTTCCGCACCGCGCACGGTGAAGTTGCGCGCAAGGATTTCAAAACCGTTTTTTTGTAAAAAAGCTGCCGCCGCGTCTTCAGCGCGCTTGCCCGGGGCGTTCATAGAAAATTGCGCACGAACAGCGCGCGGTGCGCAGCGCAGGGGCCGTATTGCCGCAGCGCAGCAATATGTTCCCGCGTGCCGTAACCTTTATGCTTGGCAAAGCCGTACTGCGGGTATTGCGCGTCCAGCTCGCCCATGAGCCTGTCCCGGGAGACCTTGGCCAGGATGGACGCGGCCGCGATGGAATAGCACAGCGCGTCGCCATGGACGATGGAACGGCATTCGCCGGGCAACGCAACGCCCTCCATCGCGTCCAGCAGGAAAAGGCCGCATGGCGCGCCCTCTGCCGCGCGTGCCATGGCAAGCCGCGTGGCTTCCAGGATGTTGAGCGAATTGATCTCCTCCACGCTGGCGTAGCCGACGTTGGCAAAAACGGCGGTGGAAAGGATTTGATCATAGAGCGCCTCGCGCTTTTGGGCGGAAAGCTTTTTGGAGTCATCCACCCCTTCCAGCAGCGGCGATGCGGGCATGACGCAGCAGCCCGCCGCTACGGGGCCTGCCAGCGGGCCGCGCCCTGCCTCGTCAATGCCGGCAAAAGCGATGCCCTGTGCCCAAAGGGCGCGGTCTGTTTGGGTGATTTCCATCAATCGTTCGTGGGGGGATTTTCGCACGGCGGTTCCTCCAATGTTAGGCGGCCGAGTTTTCCCGCCCGGAACTCGTCGAGCACGACGGCGCAGGCGCGCTGTGTGTCGGCGACGCCGCCCGGGAGCAGGAAACCGCGGCCAAAGCAAACGGCATCCAATAGTGCTTCGCCCTGCGCAAACGGCTCGTGCAGGTGAAAGCGGCTTGCGACGGCCTGCGGGCGCTGGGCAAGCATGGCTTCCAGCAGGGAGATGGCGAGCGCATGTGCGTCGAGAATCTGATCGCGGATGGTGCCAAGCCATGCCAGGCGCTGCGCGGCGAGCGCATCGTCCAGCCGCGGCCAGAGCAGGCCGGGCGTGTCTAACAGTTCCAAATAAGGGGAGACGCGAACCCATTGGTTGCTGCGCGTGACGCCGGGCCGGTCCCCGACGGCGGCGACCGGGGAACCGTTAAGCCGGTTGATCAGCGTGGATTTGCCTACGTTGGGCACGCCGACCACCATTGCACGCACGGTCTTTTTTACGCCGCGCGCCGCCTGACGCTCCACCAGCGGAGCGGTCAACCGTTCGATGCGGCGCAGCACATCCTTGGTGCGGGCGGGAGAGGCGTCGTATTTGACTGCCGCCTGTCCGCTGCGGGTGAAATATTGCAGCCAACGGGCCGTAGCATCGCCATCGGCAAGATCGGCCTTTGTCAGCACGAGCAGCCTTTGTTTACCACGGGCGAGCGAGATGAGCTCCGGGTTGCGGCTAGAATACGGCAAACGTGCGTCGCACAGCTCAATCACCGCGTCGACGCGCCGCAGCTGCTCGCCAAGAAGGCGTTTGGCGCGGGCCATGTGACCGGGATACCATTGGATTTGCATGGGCGGCGACACTCCTTTGGCGCGTGTTCAAAAGGGCTTACAGAAAAAAGAAAAGCTGTTATGCCAACGGCATAGCAGCTTGGGGTGAATCATGCCGGCAATCGGGCGGGCGTCCTTTTGAAACGGCCGTCCTTGGTTGTTCCGTACCCCGGCGGTGTTAACGGTCGCGCAGCTCCTTAATTTTAGCGGCTTTGCCGGAGCGAGTGCGCAGATAATACAGCTTCGCACGGCGGACTTTACCGCGGCGGATGACAACAATGCGGTCGACACGAGGGCTGTGCAGCGGGAAAGTACGCTCCACGCCAATGCCATACGAAACGCGGCGCACGGTGAACGTCTCGCGGACGCTGCCGTTGCGGCGGGCGATAACAGTGCCTTCAAACGCCTGCAGGCGCTCGCGGTTGCCTTCGACAACCTTTACGAACACGCGGACGGTGTCGCCCACGCGGAAGGCGGGGATATCGCTGCGGAGCTGTTCCTGCTCCAAGGTGCGGATAATTTCGTTCATGGGATCCTCCTTCATTTTCAGACGTTCTTGTCCGGACCCAACGTTGCCGGCAGCGGACCGCCCGAATTCATGCGACGGAAATTATACCACAAGAACCCACGGTTTGGCAAGTGAAAATTTACTTTTTTGCATGTGGCGTGCCATCTAATTGCCTGGGGACACAAAAAAATCCGCTTTCAAACGGAAGTTTGTCAGCGGATCTTTTGCCGGAACGCCCGGCGCCCTTTACAGCGCGCCTGTGGCGGATGGTTTAGCGGTGCTGCGGTGGCGTGGGCGGCATGCGAATGGCCGGCGGTGGCATGTAACGCTTGGCTGCAGAGCGCATCAGCGAGGAGAGCGCCGCGCCGCCGGATGTAGTTTGGTGCACGCGCGGCTGCCCAGCGACGGGCTGCGTCCGTTGGGACGGTTGAGGCGCGGAGGCACCGCTGAGTGGGTTGCTCTGCGCGTCCATCCATTGCAGGCCCTGCTTGCGCAGGTTTCTATCCATGCTGCGCATCCGCTCCAGCACGATGCTGGCGTTTTTGCGCTTTTGCGGCGGCTCGGGTGTTTGCGCGGCTTCGGCTGCCGGGGTTGGCGCTTCCTCCGCCGCGGGAGGCGGCGTTTCCTCGACCTCCACGGCTGGGATCATTGCCGCTTCCGACGGCAATACCGCCGAACGATACGGATCCGTTTGACTCATATTTTTCCCTCCCTGCGGCTTTTGGTTCCATCAGAGTCTATGCGGGGAAAACGGAAAGCGTGCGCGGTGGGAAGGGAGGCGGGAGGGGGGATGTCTGGGCTATGCGCTGTTTCCAAAGGAAGGCCCGAAAAGCCGGGGGAGGGGGAAAGGCGGGCCGTTGCCTTAGCCAGCGCTTGCTTTTTTGCTTGCTCGTTGCGCCAATCCTCTCGCTGCGTGCTCCCGTTGGTTTTGTATCGCTTGCTGATCGGTTATCGGTTTACCAGCGCCAACGCTTGTTTTTGACCAAGCCGGATTGCAGGCCGGCCTTTTAGCGGCATGTCCGTGGATTTCCATGCGGATGCCCTTGGCGGCGTTTTTTCCATTGCGCCCCGTTTGCGCGGCTTTTCCGGCCAGCCTTGATTATCACGCTGCTATCCTGCGGCAAAAATGAATTTTCCCTCCATGACAAAGCGCGCTAGGCCCCACGAAATTTTGCGCCTTGCATGAGGACGAAACGCAAAAAGCCCCGGCTTTTGCCGGGACTTTTGATACAGATTGAGTTGCCTTGGGCGACGCCCATTTTATTTCGCAGGAACGATCACCACATGGCGGTAAGGTTCTTCGCCTTCGCTGTGGGTGGTGACAAGTTGGTTGTTCTGCAGGCTTGAGTGCAGGATGCGCCGTTCGTAAGGGTTCATCGGTTCGAGCGCAACCTTGCGTCCTGTTTTCACGGCACGGTTGGCCATGCGGTTGGCCAAGCGCATGAGTGCTTCCTCGCGTTTGGCACGATAATTTTCCGTATCGAGCGTTACGCGGGTATATCCCTCACGGCCCTTGTTGACGTGCAGGCTCGTCAGGTATTGCAGCGCATCAAGCGTTTCGCCACGGCGGCCGATAAGAATGCCCAGCGCATCGCCGTAGATGTTGGCAAAGAGATGGTTTTCCTCGGCGTCATAGCGCACATCCACGCGAATGGACAGGCCCATCTTTTGCGTCAGCTCCAGCAGGAACTGTTGCACCATGCCTTCAAGGGTCTGCGGGTCATGCAGCACAATGTTTTCCGGTTCAGGTGCGGCCTTGCGGGGAAGGGCTTCTGCCGTGCGCGGCTCTTCCCGGCGGGCAGGACGCGCTTTTTCATGCTGGCGGGCATGCGCGGGCCGGAAAACATACATGGATGTTTGGGCGGGCTCGGCAGGTTTTGCAGCGGTGCCGGGCAGGGGGGCGTTTTTAAAGCGCTCGAGCACGTCGCTGTTTTTCTGACGCTCGGGAGCGGGCGATGGTTTAGGGGCTTCCGGCTGTTGAACCGCTTCCGGCGCAGGTTGTTTTTCTGCGGGGCGGGGGGCTGGCGCGGTACGACGCTCTGGCGCGGCGGCTTTTTTCTTGGGCGCATTGTTGCGCGAAGCCGCCTCTGGCGCAGCGTCCATGGTGTCGCGAAGGTTGATGGAAAAATCGTCAAAGTCGTTTTTTTCTTCTTCTTCACTGCGCAGGAGTGTAAGGCGCACGGTTGCAGGTTTGGAACCAAACAGGCCGAAAAGTCCCTTCGCGCCTTCTTGCAGCACCTGCACTTTGCAGTCGGAAATTGAGCATCCAAGCTTTGCTAAACCGTCGTTTATCGCTTCTTCGATCGTGGCGGCGGAAACGTCGATGCTTTTCACGGTTCTTTTCCCTCCTCAAGTTGTGCCGCTTTTTTTTCTTTTGCTTTAAAGTATTTGTTAAAGAGGATTGTTTGGCCGGCGGACGCAACGTTGGCGGCTACCCAGTACAGGGAGAACGCCGCATTGTACGTCGCGCAGATGTAGATGGAAAACAGCGGGAAGAACCACTTCATAAACGCGCCGGTGCCGCCTGTGCCTTGCTGCGTTCCAGTGGAGGCGGGGTTGATGACGGTCATTAAGTATTGGGTTACGCCGCTGAGCAAGGGCAGGATGAAAAAGCCATTGGGCTGGTGGTAAAGCTGCAGCTGAATGAGGATGAAGTTAAGCAGCCCGCCGGGGACCTTCGTGGCGTTATAATGCGTCAAAACGATGTTCTGATATACATCGCTGGCGATGAACGTTTTTAGCGCATCCAATTCTTCTTGTGTCACAACGCCTGCAATAGCGCCGATGGCATTCAGCGAAGTGGAGGACGTCGGCAGGAAAGAGGTGAAAGGCGAGTCCATAATCCATAGATTCTTAATCCATAGGAAGGGTTCGATCAGCCGCAGCTCCCGCAACGTGGAAACGGAGGGCAATACCGCAGCAATTTCGTCGGGATCGGTCAACGTGCCAACGGCATGATAGATCTCCTGTACGAGCCGCACGAGGTGTTCATTGGCAACGCCGCGCATGGCGTTGAACATGATAATCAAAATCGGGAACGTCAACAGCAGCGGCAAACAGCTGCCCAGCGGATTGATGCCTTCTTTTTTATAAAGCTCCGCTTGCTTTTTTTGCAGTTTTTCCTTGTCGTTGCCGTATTTTTTTGACAGCTCATTGAGTTTGGGCCCGATTTTTTCCATTTGCCGCATGGATTTGCGGCTCTTGAAATCAAACGGGGAGAGAATGAGGCGGACAAGGATCGTAAAGAGGATGATGGCAACGCCGTAGTTGCCGGAAAATGCGTAAAGGCCGTCAAGAATGCTGCGGAAAAAAGCGCTCAAATTACTGCCTCCTTGGAGCGTCGGCCGCCTGCGAGAGCGTGCCTGCATGGTGGGGATGGCCGGGAAAATGCCGCTTCAGGTGGGAAAAGGAGGCGCAGCGGCAACCGTGGAAGGCGCGAAGCGGAAAACGAGCGCCTGTCCGGGTACGCTACGGCACCGGGTCGTAAGGATCCCGCTTGGTAAACGGGTGGCAACGGCAAATGCGCCGCACAGCCAACCATCCGCCTTTGAGCGCGCCATATTTTTCAATGGCTTGCCTAGCGTATTCCGAGCAGGTGGGGACGTAGTGGCAGCACGGGCCGTGCCGGGGGCTGAGGGAGCGCTGATACCAGGCGATCAGCTTCAATAACAGCGCTTTCATGGCTGTTGGCCGGCGTTTTCTCCCAGCAAGAGTTTTTGCCGGCGGGCAGCGGATAAAAGCGCTGCACCCAACGCGCGCGAATCCGCTTTTGCCGCGCTTTCTCTGGCAACGACGACGTAAAATCCCCGCTTGAGTTGGGGGATTAGCGCGCGAAACTGCTCGCGCATGCGCCGTTTGACGCGGTTGCGGACAACGCTGTTACCTACCTTGCGGCTGACGGAAAAACCGACCTGGAGCTTGGAGGAGCGCGCATAGAGCAGAACGATTTCACGGCAGGCGCAAGAACGCCCCCGGTGATAGACGTACTGATACTGCTTGTTTTTGCGCAGCCGGTAAGATTGTTGCATAGTTTCCGGTCCCTCCCCGCGCAAAAGCAGTGATGCACAATGAGCCCGACCGGCTGATCGGGCTACATTGTTAGACGATTTCTTTTTGCCAGGGAAATCACACCGTCAGGACCTTGCGGCCACGGAGACGGCGGCGGGCCAACACGTTACGGCCGCCCTTGGTCTTCATGCGGGCGCGGAAGCCATGCACTTTGCTGCGCTGGCGGGTTTTCGGCTGATACGTACGGAACATAATTCACAACTCCTTCACGGCCCCTGCAAGGCCAAATGTACAGCCTTCACATTGTACATAAATTCTGTTGCGCTGTCAAGTGGCTTTGCTGTTTTTTCAAGCCGCGTTTGACGGCGTGGAGATTGGGGTATAAAAATGGAAAGCATTGCTTGCACGTGGCGGCCTGTTTTAGGAGGAAGGAGGGTGACGGCGGACGCGCAGTTTGACGACCAGCTCTGCGCCTGGTTGTTCCGTTTCCATCTCTACGCTTAATCCGTCCTGCTGCATGCGCCTGGCGATATCGCGAATGGCGTTGACATAGGGCCGGTAGTCGCGCACCATCACCAGCATGCGCCGGTGGGGCTGCGTTTGTGGGGCACTGAGCATTTGCGTTACGAGTTCTTCGCTTTTGAGCGCGGTCAGCTCTCTTTGTGCCATGGTGGCGGCCGCCTCACGCCGCTGCGATGCGTTTGGCAACTTTAAAAGCGCGCGCGCCTGCCGTTCGGAAAGATGAAGGCGCCGCACGTCGGCGCGCACGCTCTCCTCCAGGCGCAATAGGCGCAGCTTGTTGGCCACGGCGCCCTGCGTTTTGCCGATGCGCGCGGCCAATCCTTCCTGCGAAAGGCCGCATAGGCGCATCACGCGCGCGTAGGCTGCCGCCTCATCGAGGAAGTGCAGATCTTCGCGCTGCAGGTTTTCTACGAGCGCCAGCAGCGCACTTTCTCCTTCGCCTGTTTCGGTCAGCGTGGCCTCGATGGTCGTCATGCCCAGGCGAAGGCAGGCGCGCAGCCGCCGTTCTCCGGCGATGAGCACGTAGCGGCCATCCGCCGCCGGACGGACGGTCACGGGCTGGAGAAGCCCTAGGTTGGCGATGGAGATGGCGAGCGCTTCGTCGGCCTCGTCGTTGAAGGCTGTGCGCGGTTGGTAAGGATTGCGCTCGATGAGATGAATTGGCAAACGCAGGATGGTGCGGCCGTTCTTGCGTGGAGTGCGGGCGTTAGGCTGCATGGGCGTGCCTCCGGGAAAGCGAGAGCGCGACAGCGCCGCGCTCCTGGGAATGCGCAAAAAGTTCTCCTCTTTTGCCGAGGAATCCTGCCGCAAGCGGAGTGGAATCGTTCGACGCAAATCCCGGAAATGTTAGAAATTTCTTAATATTCCGTTCATTCGGGCT
>DVLH01000109.1 GCA_018715585.1 Candidatus Aphodomonas merdavium | reverse complement strand
AAAAAAACGGACCTGTCCCTTTGCGAGGAAGAAAGCGCATCGCGCTTTCTTCCTTTTTGCTTGGGTGTCGTTGCTTTCCGGCATAAAAAGGCCGGCATGGGCCGGGTATTTTTTGCTATAAAAAAGCCGCTCGGTTTGCGAGCGGCTGTAGGCGGTTTATCTGGCGCAGGAATCCGAGAAATGTCGCTGGGGTTTGCTTAAAGCTTGTTGCGCTGGATTTTGCCGCTGATTGTCTTGGGCAGTGAGTCGCGGAAAACGACGATGCGCGGATATTTGTACGGCGCGGTTTTCTTTTTGACGTATTCCTGAATTTCCTTTTTCAGCGCTTCACTCGGCTCTTTATCCTGCGTGAGCACTACGCTTGCCTTAACGATTTGCCCACGCGTGGGATCCGGCGCGGCGGAAACGCCGCACTCGAGCACGTAGGGAAGCTCCATGATGACGCTTTCAATTTCAAACGGCCCAATGCGGTATCCGCTGGATTTGATAACATCGTCCACACGGCCGACATACCAGTAATAGCCGTCTTCATCGCGCCAGGCGGTGTCGCCCGTGTGATAAAGGCCATCATGGCAAACCTCTCGTGTTTTTTCTTCGTCACGGTAATAGCCTAGGAACAGGCCAACCTGCTTATCGCCTTCCATGCGGATGACGATCTCGCCCGTTTCACCAATGGCTACGCTGTGGCCATCGGGAGAGACAATATCGACATTGTAAAGCGGCGTCGGTTTGCCCATCGAGCCGGGCTTGGGCTGCATCCCGGCAAGGTTTGCGATAGAAAGCGCTGTTTCCGTCTGGCCAAAGCCTTCCATGAGCGTCAGGCCGGCCGCCTTGCGGAACTGCTGGAGCACCTCTGGGTTGAGCGCTTCCCCGGCGATTGCGGCATGCCGAATGCTGCTCAAATCATATTTGGAAAGGTCCTCTTTGATGAAGAACCGGTACATCGTCGGCGGCGCGCAGAAGGAAGTGATGTGGTATTTGGCAAAGAGCGGTAGGATGTCGTGCGAGTCAAAGCGGTCAAAGTCGTATACAAATACAGCGCCTTCGCACAGCCACTGGCCGTAGAGCTTGCCCCACAGCGCTTTGCCCCAGCCGGTGTCGGAGATGGTCAAATGCAGGCCGTCTGGATCTACGCACTGCCAATAGCGGGCGGTAACGTAGTGTGCAAGGGGATAGGTAAAGCTGTGCGTGGCGATTTTGGGATAGCCCGTCGTGCCGGAGGTGAAGAACATCAGCATTGGATCGTCGCCCTTGGGGCATTCGTCGCCCTGGGGACGTTCGTATTTGCGGGTGAAGAGGACGCTTTCGGCGTCATAATCGTGCCAACCGTCGCGTTTGCCGCCGACAAGGATTTTTGTCACGACGCTGGGGCTGCTTGGCAGCGCCAGCTCAATTTGACGCGCCGTATCGCCGTCCGCCGTGCAGATTACGGCACTGACGCCGGCGGCCTTAAAGCGGTATGTAAAGTCATGCTCCATGAGCATGTTTGTGGCGGGGATGGCGATCGCCCCCAGGCGATGCAATCCTAAGATGGCAAACCAGAACTGATAATGGCGCTTGAGCACGAGCATCACGCGGTCTCCACGCATGATGCCAAGGGATTTAAAGTAGTTTGCTGCTTGCGCGGAGGCACGGCTGATATCGCGGAAGGTGAAGCGGCGTTCGCGGTGGTTGCGGTCAAGGTGCACCATGGCGAGCTTGTCAGGCTTTGTAGCTGCAATGGCGTCTACAACGTCAAATGCAAAGTTGAATTCCTTTTCGTTTTTGAAATGGATTTCTTTTAGCACGCCGTTTTCATCTTCGTCGGTTTCCACGAAACGCTGCGCAATGCTGGGCGCTTTGGCGCGGCTGCCCGCCACCGTTTCGCGCACGAACGTTTCTTCCTCCTCTTCGCCGGGTAACACGACGGCGCAGAACAGGCAATCGCGCCCGCCAACGGCGATCATGCCGTGCGGCGTGGAAGAGTTGTAATAGATGCTGTCGCCCTCGTGCAGGATCTCTGTGTGGTCGCCCACCTGCACTTTGAGATGACCTTCCAGCACCAGGTCAAACTCTTGGCCTGAATGGGTGGTGGTATGAATCGGCTGGTTTTGCTGCTGAGCGGAATAGGCGTAGCGAACCCAGTACGGTTCTGCAATTTTCTTATGGAAAAGAGGGGCCAGGTTGGCGATTTCAATGCCGTCCTCCCGCGCGGTGATCTGGCCTTTGCCGCGCCTGGTGACGGTGTAACTGGTAAGGCGGGCACTGTGGCCTTCCATCAGGTCGTTCATTTCAACGCCGAAGGCCAGCGCACACTTGTGGAGGAAAGTAAAAGGAAGGTCCGCCGTGCCGCTTTCATAAAGGCGATACACGTCGTCCGTCACATCCGTCAGCTCCGCCATGGTTTCCTCAGAGTAACCGGCGATTTCGCGCAGCTCGCGAATGCGAAGTGCAACCTCCATCAATTCGTTTGACGCCGTTTTTGCCTGTGCCATGTTTTGCCGCTCTCCTTTGCTGTTTGTTTTGCGGAAAAAGAAAACGCCTCAAGGAAAAACCTTGAGACGAATGCATGCATCCGCGGTACCACTCAAATTGCGCTTTCGCGCCGCTCAGGGTTCCAACAAACCCCTTGGCATTTACGCAGCTTCACGGGAGGCTCTACTCGCGCAACGC
>DVLH01000017.1 GCA_018715585.1 Candidatus Aphodomonas merdavium | reverse complement strand
TCGTATTAAGAATTAAGAAGCCTGTTTGGGCTGGCAAAGGCGAAAACGACGGTTCTCGCGCAGGAGGCGGCCATTCTTTTCAAGCCGCTCTATCGCCCGGTACAGCGATGCTCGGCTGATGTTGAGCAATGAAGCTAGCTGTGTAAAAGTACAAGGAAGTATAAACGTCCCTTCTTCTCCGCCCTGTTGCAGGTGAAATTCTTCAAGCATGGCGAGCAGGCGCTGCGAAGGGTCCTCAGCGGTAAAGGTGTCAATGCGCCGGCTGAGAAAAAGAATGCGCTCGGAAAGCAATGCAATATAATTACGCGCAAAAAGCGCATCCTGCGCGATCATCTGCTCCACCCGTTCCCGTGGCAAAAACAATGCCGTACATTCCGACGCTGCCCGGATTTCATTAGGAAACGGTACGCTCGCTTGAAAAAGTGTCGCCATACCGAACACGTTGCCGGGTTTGAGCAGACTGAGCGGCACGTATTTGCCATCTGCACGGCGGCGCAGTACGCGCGCTGTCCCTTCTAGCAGGAAAAAAAGAGCGGGATCATGCAAGCCGGGAGCAAGCAGCACTTCACCCGGCGCAAAATGTGTAGGGCAAGCCGTTTGCAACGAAAGGCGTGCCGCGATTTCTTCGGCGGAATAGCCGCAAAAAAGCGGCCCCGTTCGCAGCCGTTCAATGGCTTCACTATACTGTCTCATATGAGACAGTATACCCAACTTTTTCGCCCTGTCAACAATTATCGCGCCAATTGCGAAAGAAACTGTTAAATCTAAATGACAAAGGAGGAAATAAAGTTTTTTTGTGGTAATATGAGAATTAGGGTTGGGTTGGTCTATGTTTATAGGCCGACTATGCGTCGCGTTTCCATACGTGCCGCATACCGTCCGTTTCCGCCGCGGTTCGGCGATTCCATACAAATTCCCGGGAGGAATTACCCGAAAATCACAGGACAAGGAGAGGTGTCGATCTATGGTTTTTACTGGCCTGAAGGTGACGATCGTCGGCCTGCTCGTCGTGTTTTTTGGGCTTGCCATCCTCATCGTCTGCATCGAGGCGATGAACAAGGGTCTTGGCAGAAAAACCCAAAAATCCGAGGCGAAGGTCGCCGCGCATGCCGCACCCGTGCCGCCTGCACCGGCGGTTCCACGCACATATGTGCCCGGTCCCAAATTGCAACCGGGTGATCCGGCACTGTATGCTGTGTTGACAGCTGCGGTGGCAAGAACGCTGGAAAGCGAAGGCGTCAATCCTGAGGGAGGCTTTAAAATCGTCTCTGTCAAACCGATGTAAAGAATTTATCTTCAAAAACAGGAGGTAACATACTATGCGCAAATATCTCATCACCGTCAATGGCGGCTCTTATGAAGTGTCTGTGGAAGAAATCGGCGGCGTTGCCCCCGTAGCCGTTCCCGCGCCCGCGCAGGCTGCTGCGCCCGCCCCTGCCCCCGCGCCCGCCCCTGCGCCTGCTCCCGCGCCTGCGGCTGCCGGCAGCGAAACGGTAAGCGCTCCCATGCCCGGCAACATCCTTTCTGTCGCCGTGCAAAACGGGCAGCGGGTGAAGTCCGGAGATTTGCTGCTTGTGCTGGAAGCAATGAAAATGGAAAACGAAATTCTTGCGCCGCGTGACGGCGTGGTGGCGCAGGTTGCCGTCACAAAGGGTGCGACGGTCAACACCGGCGATACGCTCGTTGTGCTGAACTAACCGCAAGGAGGGCCCGAAATGGAACTGAAAATAGGCGAGATGCTTGCCAACCTTGCAAGCACTTCGGGCATTGGCATGCTGGTGGAAGATCCCGGATATATTATCATGATCGTTATCTCCTGCGTGCTTTTGTACCTAGGTATTGTCAAAAAGTTTGAGCCGTTGCTGATGGTCCCCATCGGCTTTGGTATGCTGTTGGCGAACCTGCCACTGGCCGGCATGAATGCCAATCCCGTCTACGAATATCTGACGGAAGCTGTGCACAACGGCAAGGCAGGCGTGCAGGTGATCATGGAAGACGGTTCGGTCATGTACCAATACGTTAAAACAAACGGCGGTCTGCTTTATTACCTCTATCAGGGTGTCAAGCTCGGCATCTACCCGCCGCTGATCTTCATGGGCGTGGGTGCGATGACGGATTTTGGCCCGCTGATTGCTAACCCCAAATCGCTGCTGCTGGGCGCTGCCGCACAGCTGGGCATCTTCCTGACGTTTATCGGCGCGCTGCTGTTGGGCTTCACGCCGCAGGAAGCGAGCTCCATCGGCATCATCGGTGGTGCCGACGGCCCCACTGCGCTGTACGTTACCTCGCGCCTGGCGCCGCATCTGCTTGGGCCTATCGCTGTGGCAGCTTATAGCTATATGGCGCTTGTGCCTGTCATTCAGCCGCCGATCATGAAGGCGTTGACGACGAAAGAGGAGCGCATGATCGTCATGGAACAGCTGCGCCCCGTTTCCAAGACGGAAAAAATCGTCTTCCCGGTGATGGTGACCATCGTCGTTTCGCTGCTGCTGCCCTCCGCGGCGCCGCTGGTTGGCATGCTGATGCTTGGCAACCTCTTCCGCGTTTGCCTTGTAGCGGACCGTTTGAGCGATACGGCGCAGAACGCGCTGATGAACATCGTCACGATCTTCCTGGGCGTGACGGTTGGCGCAACGGCTACGGCGGAAGTGTTCCTCTCCTGGAGCACCATTAAGATTATCATCCTTGGCGTCATTGCTTTCGGCTTTGGCACGGCGGGCGGCGTGCTCTTTGGCAAGCTGATGTGCAAGCTTTCGGGTGGCAAGGTCAATCCGCTGATCGGCTCTGCCGGTGTCAGCGCGGTGCCGATGGCCGCACGCGTCAGCCAGGTTGTCGGGCAGAAAGAGAACCCCAAGAACTTCCTGCTCATGCATGCCATGGGCCCCAACGTTGCGGGCGTGATTGGCTCCGCAATTGCCGCTGGCGTGCTGCTGAGCATGTTTGGCGTAGCCTGACCGTTTTCGCAGAAAAACGGAGAGAAGGAGGGTTTCTATGGCCAAGAAAAAAGTTTACATTACCGATACCATCCTGCGCGATGCCCATCAATCGCAGGCTGCGACGCGCATGCGCACTGATGAAATGCTGCCTGCGTGCGAATATTTGGACAAGGCGGGATATTATTCGCTGGAGTGCTGGGGCGGCGCGACGTTTGATAGCTGCCTGCGCTTTTTGAATGAGGACCCCTGGGAGCGGCTGCGCAAGCTGCGCAAAGCACTGCCTAACACGAAGTTGCAGATGCTCCTGCGCGGGCAGAACATCCTGGGCTATAAGCACTACGCCGACGACGTCGTCGATTTCTTCGTCAAAAAGAGCATCGACAACGGCATCGACATCATCCGCTGCTTCGATGCGCTTAACGATTTGCGCAACATGGAAAAGGCCGTGAAGGCGTGCAAGCAGTACGGAGGCATCGCCGAGGTGGCGATGAGCTATACCATTAGCCCCGTGCACACGGAGGAATACTTCGTCGAGCTGGCCAAGCGCATTGAGGAGATGGGCGCGGATACGATCTGCATCAAGGATATGGCGAACCTGCT
>DVLH01000108.1 GCA_018715585.1 Candidatus Aphodomonas merdavium | reverse complement strand
AGATCGGGTGCGTCATGCAGGACGAAACGCTGTTTCCCGGCACCATTTTTAACAACATTGCCATTTCTTCGCCCTTTTTGACAGAGGAGGAGGCGTGGCTTGCAGCCGAAATGGCGGGCGTGGCGGAGGATATCCGGCAGATGCCCATGGGGATGCGGACGTTCATTTCGGAGTGGACCTCTGTTGTCTCAGGTGGTCAGCGGCAGCGGATCATCATTGCCCGCGCAATCGCCTCCAAGCCGAGCATCCTCATCTTTGATGAAGCCACCAGCGCACTGGACAACGTGACGCAAAAAATCGTTAGTGACTCGCTAGAGACGCTGCATTGTACGCGCATCGTTGTGGCACATCGCTTGAGCACCATCCGCAATGCCGACCGGATCGTCATGCTCGATCAAGGGAAAATTGTTGAGGAAGGGACGTATGACGAGCTTGTGAAAAAGGATGGCCAGTTTGCCAAGCTGGTGCGCAGGCAGCAAATTTCGCTTTGAGCCTTGGCGCGATGACAATATCCTTTTGCGCTAAATAGGCTGTAAAAAACGGACAGAAGCAGCGGCCCGCCACCTGGCAAGCGAACGTCTAGGATGTCTCTTGTGGCGCCAGAGCATAGTTGCCAGGCGCCTCTACATCCGGTGGCGGGGGAGCAGGCGTGCCCAACGGGCAGCAATGGCGGCATGATCGTTGCTGCGGCCGGCGGACGACAAGGAAGCGCGCGTTTATTCTCTACCGACCTATAAAATGGCTCTGCGTTTGGACAAATATCTTCCCCGCAAAATGGCACGACAGAAAAGACGGACTGCTCAAGGGGAAGCCCCATGGAGACAGCAGCCCAACGCAAGGGCTGCGGCTACAATGGCACAAGCGCTGCAAAGGCCGTCCAGGCCAAGATTTCAATTACAGCGCACAGGTGGTATTTTTGTGCCACGCCATAGCTCGCGCACCCTACGAACCGGCCGGCATTTCTGTCAATGGGCGATCAAGCGCGTTGTTGTCCGCTCGCAGGAAGCTGCCAGGAAAGCTGTTTTCTTTAAATGTATCGGAACAAAACGCGCCCACCGCTGGCGACAAAGGCCGTGTCAATGCCTTTTTGGCGCCAAACCGGGCAGGCTGCCTCGGGAAAGGGGGGCTTTTTTTCCCGCTGCCCGGGATCATCTATCTGGGCGTTTAAAAAGATATCCGGCACGATAAAGCATTTCGGGTTTAGTACATGCCGTCTTTCGAGCTCCACGTAAGCTTGCAGATCGTCTGGCCTTGTTCTGGCGAGCGCGCATTTTCGTCCTGGTCCATCCATTCACCCATTGCCTTGCCTGGGATGTGCGCACAAAAAACACTGCGGACCCAGAGCAAAAGTAGGAACCTGGCGCTTTCAACGGCGCCTGGCAGCGTATGGCAAACTTGTGCCTGCCCTAACGGCGGTCTTTTAAAGTGCAATGTGCGGTGGTATGCGGCGCTTTTCCTGCTGCGCCGGCCAAACGCACCAAGGCCCGCCATAGCGAAGGACAATTTTCAGCCAGAAATCCAACCCACCGCCTGTCAACAGCAAGCTATTTGTAAACAGAGACACCATGGCAACAGCCTATCATGCATGACAGCATGAAGCGCTCGAGAAAACTGCGGGCGCTCCATCGGTTCGCTGCATATGACGGATGCCACAGCCGGCAATTCTGACGAACAGCGCCTGTGGGTAAACAGGCAAAAGTAGCGGCGGAGGTTGCATCAGCCTGTGCGAAGCGATGGTACGCTTGTTTGGAACGGATGCCCGATGGCTTTTTTGGCGTGGGGAGGGCCGGACGTTCCAAGACGAAGAATTCGCCCGCGCGGCAAGCGGCGCTTTATTTCCTTGCTGTCCCATCGCGCTGTACCGGCAGCGAAAAAAGCGCGGGGAAGCGCGCTTAATCGCGCGGCTTTCCCTGCGCCTTTGCAGTGCGCATTCTTGTTGCAGCTGTCCAGCGCGCGGGCCTTTGCGCCGGACGTGCATAGTGCCTCCCGTTAGCCGAAATAACGTTGGGTTTCGGTTAGGCGGCGTTTGAGCAGCGCAAATGCCTCCGTTTGTTTAGTGGTAGTCAAAAGCGTTTCGCGGTCTGTGGCAGATAAGCCGTCAAAAAGCGGGAAGAGGCTCAGGCTCAGCTCGCGTTCGCCATTTTGTGCAAACGCTTTTTCGCAGACCCGCGGGGCGGAAAATGCGAAAGCTTCGCGCACGCTGCCGCAGGTGCCGTGAAACCGGTCGCCAAAGGCGGCTTCGCTTTCGATGGCGCAACCTCCGCCACAGACCATCAGCAGGGGACATTGTGTGCACGGCGTCATGCGGTCTACGGTGCGTGTCCGCCATTTTGGCAGGTTGAAGTTAAAACAAAACCGGCCGGTCTCCACGTCGGTAAAACCCACCGCGTATTTCTCTTGTGACACAATGTCCCAGCACGTATAGAGCGTTCCTTCCGGATCCACGACAAGCATGTTGGAGGATGCGCCGCAATGGGAAGGAGACAAGGAGGGATATGCTTTCTTGGTGAGTGCCCGCTTTACGCGCATAGCGATGTCCTGATAGACGCGGGAAGCACGTGTGTCCGTCTCGGAGCAAATGCCTTTGCGGTAGAGGGCTTCAAAAAGCTCGTGGTCGGTGAGGACGTTTGATGGATCGTCTTCAAAACAACCCGTTGTAGCTTTAAAATAATAATGGAAGTGCGGGTTTTGGGTAAAATGTTTGCTTTCAAGGATTTCTTTCAGCGAAAGCGCGCTGTCCAAATTGGAACGGTTGACGTTGACGCGCAGGTGGATGGAAACGCCTATGGCAAGCGCCTTTTCGATGTTTTCCATGATGCGGCGATAGCTGCCTTGTCCTCCGGCGAGATAGCGGCGGCTGTCATGTACGGCTTCGGGGCCGTCCACGGTGATTTGCAAGGAGGAAAAAGGGATTTGCTTTAGAAGGTCCAGGAAAGCGTCCAGCTCGTATCCGTTTGTGATTGCGACGAGCAGCATTTTCAAATCTGCCGCTTCCTGGGCGATTTGGGCGACAAGCTGCCGGTTAACGCGCAGAAAGGGCTCTCCGCCATAGAGGATGACGCTGTGCAGTTTGCGCCCCTGTGCTTGGTAGGCACGCATCTGCGCAAAGATGGCGGAAACCATTTCAGGTTGCATGGAACGGCTGAGCCACTCGTCGCCTTTTTCCAGGCGTTTTCGCTCAAAACAGTACGCACAGCGAAAGTTGCAGTTATAAGTGGGCAGGATGACCAGGTCGACCACGCTTTGGTAGGCGAGCAATCGATAAAGGCGCGAAAGAATGCGGACGTTCTTTTCTTCTTGCGCCGGCTCGCTGGTGAGAAGATGGCCACGGCGCATCAGGCGCTCCAGCGTATCCTGCGGCAGCGCACAAAGCGACGCCGGGCTGGCCTGGGCAGCGCGCAGGCAATCTTCTTCCTGTCCTGTGATGATGTCATATGCGCCGTAAAGGCCGTTCACCGCCAGGGAAAAGCCGGGCGTGTGTGGCAAAGGAAATAACATTTCGTAGGTGCTTATGCGAAGATTGCTATCCATCGTTCATTTCTTCCTGTTTCTCAGTTGAAAAAGTGGGGGGAACACATTTTCCCCGCTTGCGCGCACAGGACGCTTGCACAATTCCCCTTGCGCATGCTGCCATAGAAAAACAGATCATCGCGCATCGCTTTCCGGTTCCTCTGTGGCCTGACCGCATTGACATGCCCATGGCTTTTAGCCCTGTTGAAAGGAGAAGGGAAGCAGAGAAGGATAAACGGCACGTACCTGCGCGCTTTCATGGATTGTCCTGCATCGGCCGGATATCTGGAATGATGCGCCGCCATTGGCGTTTTAGCAAAGGGGAGAGTACGCATCGCCTGCGCGGGTGCCGGCAATGCAACTGCCTCTGAGGAAAGGGGAACGCC
>DVLH01000107.1 GCA_018715585.1 Candidatus Aphodomonas merdavium | reverse complement strand
GCAGGCGGCAGGTGCTGGAAAGGCTGCGCGGTTTTTATCCGGGCGCAAAGGAAGCGGCGGCACAATCGGTTTGCGCGGCGGCAAAGGCGATTGAGGCCGTCTGCCGGCGTGCTGCGGCGGGTGAAAGCGTCCGCATTTGGTATAGCTCGCAGCCGGACGAGCATTGCGGTTTGTATTGGGCGATAGAACAGCTTTGGCGCGCGAACGCGTGCAACGGCCCTGTTTGGCTTGTGTCCCTCCCGGGTTGGGAAGCGGATGAAGCAAGGAGCGCCGTTGAAAGAAGCTGCTGGGGGGAAATGCCGCCGGAGGGCTGGCACCGCCATGTTGGCGCACAGCGGCTTGCGCCGCGAGCGCTGTGCCGTGCTTTTGCGGCGCGATACCGTGCGCTGCGGGAGGAAAACGCGCCGCTGCGCGCGACGGTCAACGGGCGGCTTTTGAGCGTTCCGGAAACGTTTTACGACGGGCTGATCGAAAAAGAAATCGCGGCGCAGGGCGCCGCGATAGACGAAGCCGCAGTGATCGGCAACGTGCTTGGAAAATACCGGCCGGGAGTCGGCGATGGTTATCTTGCGCTGCGGATTGAGGCGATGCTCCGCGCGGGCAAGCTTTCCGTGCTGCAGGAGGCGCCAGCCGAAGGCCCGGCTTACGGGCGCCTGCTGGCGCGGGTACAAGTTTAAAGGGAATCGGACGGCGCCTGCGGCAGCTTCAGCAGCCTGCAGGCGTTTTTGCTGAGAATGGCCGCCTGTTCCTGCGGCGTGAGCGGTAGGGCGCGGATGGCTGCGAGCGCCTGCTGCTGGTCGCTCCAGGGGGAGTCCGTGGCAAAGAGAATGCGCTCGGCGCCGAACGCGCGCACCATCCGCATGAAAGACAGCGAATCGAGCAGCGCAAGGTTTTCCGGCGGGGCGTCGTCCCCTGCCAGAGGCGTGATTTTGCCCAGAGAAAACGCGGTATCCAGGCAAACGGACGTCTGTGGGAGCAGGCGCTCCACGTCCGGCCAATCGCGCCAGCCGCCCATGTGCGCCAGCACAAGCGTGACCGGCCCGACCTGACGCACGGCCCGCAGCACCATCTCCGGCGAACAGCGCACTTTGCCGGGAAAGCCGATGTCCTGCCCCGCATGGGTAACGACGATCAGCCCCAGCTCGCCGCAGCGCTCGAGAATGCGCAAATAGCGCGGGTCGTCAAAGTCCACATCTTGATAGACGGGATGCAGTTTGATTCCCTTGAGACCGAGCCGGGCGATGCGCGAAAGCTCGCCGTGCCAGCCGGGAAAATCCGGATGCATGCAGCCGAAGGAAAGCAGGCCGTCCGCACCACTGAGACGGGCGGATGCATCGTTGATATGCTCTACCTTGAGCGGATTGGTGGCAACCGGCAGGACGATGGAAAGATCGATCCCGGCGCGCGCCATGGATGCCTTCAGGCCGCCCTCGGTACCGTCGGAAAATGCGGCTGCGTGCGAGAGATGGCTGAGCTTTTCGATGGTGGCGGGCGCGATTCTGTCAGGAAAAGTATGCGTATGGAAATCGATGATCACATTGTGCCTCCATTGTCGGTTCGATGCAAGAGAGAAGAAAAACCGGAACCGGGGAAAGACCCGGCCCCGGCAAACCGCCGCAGCGGTGTTGAAAGCTGCGCTTGTTTTGCTTTAGTCGATGACGCCTGCGGCCGTCAATAGCGCCGTGGCCCGCTCGTTGTCCTCCACGCGCAGGATGATGCAGGCATGCCCCTGCACGCGCGTGAGGAAGGCGTAGGAGTAGGCGACGTTGATGCCGTTTTGCGCGAGCACGCGGAGAATTTCCGTCAAACTGCCCGGCTTGTCCGGCACAAGCACCGAAAGCACTTCCGTCAGCGCACAGGGCCAGTTTTGTTCCTTGAGCAGCGCGACGGTATCCTCCGGCTTATCCACAACGATGCGCACCAGGCCGTATTCCTGCGCTTCGGCCAGGGAAAGGGCTTGCAGGTCGATATGATGGTCGGCTAGCATTTGGATGAAGTTGGCGAGCTGTCCCGGTTTGTTCTCTAGGAAAACAGAGATTTGTTTCGCTAGCATGCTTTTTCCCTCCTATTATATATATAATATGAAGCCAAATCAGTAAAGCTTGCGCTTGTCGATAACGCGCACGGCCTTGCCCTCGCTGCGGGCAATCGACTTGGGCGCGACGAGGCGCACATTGGCGCTGATGCCCAGCATGGAGCGCAGCGCACCCACAAGCTCTTTCTCCTTGCGGCTGATCTCCGAGAGCGAGTCGGAGATGAGCTCTGCGGGCATTTCCACTTCCACATCGAACGTGTCGGTGTTGTTGACGCGGTCGACGATGATCTGGTAGTTGGCGGGCATGCCCTGGTTGAGCAGCACCGTTTCGATCTGGCTCGGGAACACGTTAACGCCGCGGATGATGAGCATATCGTCGCTGCGGCCCATCGGCTTGGACATGCGGATATGCGTGCGGCCGCAGGAGCAGGGTTCGGCGTTGAGCACGCAGATGTCGCGCGTGCGGTAGCGGATCATCGGGAACGCTTCCTTGGTGATCGAGGTGAACACCAGCTCGCCCTTTTGGCCGTAAGGCAGCACTTCTTCCGTGTTGGGATCGATGATTTCGGCGATGAAGTGGTCCTCGCAAATGTGCATGCCGTGCTGCTCTTCGCACTCGAAGGCGACGCCGGGGCCGCTCAGCTCGGTCAGGCCATAGATGTCGTATGCTTTGAGGCCGAGCTTCTGCTCGATATCGTGGCGCATCTCTTCCGTCCAAGCTTCCGCGCCGAAGATGCCCGCCTTCAGGTGAAGCTTATCGCGAAGGCCCATCTCGATGGCGGATTCGCCCAGATATGCTGCGTAGGACGGCGTGCAGCAGAGGATGGTGGCCTGCAGGTCCGTCATGAATTGCAGCTGGCGTTCCGTATTGCCCGAGGACATCGGCAGCGTCAAGCAGCCGACTTTATGCGAGCCGCCGTTAAGGCCGGGGCCGCCTGTGAACAAGCCATAGCCGTAGCAAACCTGGCAAACGTCCTGGTTTGTGCCGCCTGCGGCGACGATGGCGCGGGCGCAACAATCCTCCCAAAGATCGATATCATGCTGCGTGTAGAACGCGACGACGCGCCGTCCGGTCGTGCCGGAGGTGGACTGGATGCGCACGCACGCGGAGAGCGGCTCGGCCAACAAGCCGTAGGGGTATGCATCGCGCAGGTCGCTCTTGCTCAGGAAGGGCAGCTTGTGCAAATCCTCAATGCCGTGGATGTCTTCGGGCGTGACGCCCTTTTCTTCCATCTTTTGGCGATAGTAGGGAACGTTTTCCCAGACGTGGCGGATCTGCTTGACGAGCCGTTCGCTCTGCAGGGCGTGCAATTGTTCACGCGGCATGGTTTCGATTTCGGGCTGATAGTATTGTTTCACAGCTTTTCACCTCATTTTTGAAAATGTATATAAAAAAACATCCATCGCTATTATCCGCACGGGAAGAAAGCGGTGGATGTTGTCGCCTGGCCTTGGGGACCTCACTCGGTCCTGCATGGTGCGGTGCAACAATCCATCGCGCTCGTAAACGCAAAAAAGCTAAAAAAGCGCATTAACATCGCACGCATGCCTCCATCCATTTGATGGCCATATTTATACAGCAGTTTTTTTTCGTTGTCAACCCCCCTGCAAAAAAAGTGCGAAAGAAATTTTCTTGTGGCGGACTATTGACAAAGAAAGTCAAACGTGCTATCCTATCACCGTTGGTTAGCACTCGTCACTCGAGAGTGCTAACAACATAGGATGTAAACCGGAAAGGAGGCCGGAGTGCATATGGAAATGGACGAACGAAAGCTGCGCATTTTGCAAGCGATTATCGACGACTATATCACGACGGCCGTGCCCGTCGGTTCGCGTACAATTTCCAAAAAGTACGGCATCGGCGGATTGAGCTCGGCAACCATCCGCAACGAGATGAGCGACCTGGAGGAGCTTGGGTATCTTGACCAGCCGCATACGTCGGCGGGACGCGTGCCCTCGCTCAAAGCGTACCGGCTATATGTGGAGAAACTGCTGCACGGCACGCCGAAGCTTCCACAGGACGCAGTGGAACAGCTGCTGCATCATTTTGACAACCGTACCCGCCAGGTGGAGGATGTCATTCGCAGCGCGGCGCAAGCCATTTCCGACGTGACGCGCTATACGGCCGTCGTTACCGCACCGCAGGCGGAAGCCCCGCGCGTGCGGCATATCCAATTCGTCCCTGTGTCGGAGGGCGTGGCGCTGATGGTGCTGGTGACGGATGCGGGCATTGTGCGGGATAACGTCATTCGCGTGGACGCGCTGTTGACGGCGGAAGATCTTTTTGAGATCGGCCGGATGCTTACGGCGGAACTGCAGGGCTTGACGGTGGAAGAATCGCGCGCACGCCTTGCGGAGCTGAGCACGCGCTACAGCGAGCACCGCGCCATGTTTGAGGATGTCGTGGACGTCGTTGACCGGGCGGAAACAAAAGAAGTCATGGTTGGCGGACGCTCCAACATTTTGCATTATCCCGAGTACTCCGACGCCGAAAAGGCGCGCGCCGTGCTCAGCGTGCTGGATAAGCGCGAGAAAATTATGCAGCTGATGCGCTCGGCACCGCAGATGGTGTTCACCATCCGCATTGGCGAGGAGACCGGCATGCCGGAGACGAGCAACTGTTCCGTGGTGACGATGAACTACCGCATCGGAAACGAGACAACAGGTACGATTGGCGTGATCGGCCCCACGCGCATGGATTATGCCCGCGTTATTCCCGTGCTGGACTACATGGGCAGGGCGCTTGGCAAGCTGATGGGCGTGCGCGGCAGGCCCGGCGCAGGGAAGTCCGAGTGACGAAAAGAAAGTAGGAGAAACGGAATGAACCCGAAGGAAGAGAAGAAAAATACAATTCCCGAGCAGCCGCAGGAAGCCGGGGAGCAAGCGCCTCAGGACGAAAAAGAAGCCGGCAAGGAGCCTGCGCTGGAGGCATTGCTCAAAGAGGCGGAGGCGAAGCGCGATGAGTATTTGGACATGGCGCAGCGCCTACAAGCGGAGTTTGACAATTTCCGCCGCCGCAACGCCGCCGTACGTTCCGAGGCGTGGACGGATGGCGCGCGGGAAACGGTGCTGCTGATGCTCCCTGTGGTGGATAACCTGGAACGCGCGCTGGCGGCACAGCCGGAAAAAACGCCGCTGCGCGAAGGCGTAGAGCTTGTCTACCGCCAGATGCAGGAGGTGTTGGCAAAGCGCGGCGTGTACGAGATCGATTGTCTCGGCAAGCCGTTTGACCCAGAGTTGGAAAACGCCGTGGCCCAGGCAGATCCGTCCGAAGGCGAACCTGGCACCGTCTGTACGGTGCTCGTGAAAGGCTATAAGACGGAGAACCGCGTTATCCGCCATGCGATGGTTCGCGTGGTGGCTGCGGAATAAAGCAGGCTGCGTTTACGATACATACAGACCGAAAGAAAATTTCCCATTTGCAGACGGTTGAAATAAAAGGAGGATCATTATGAGCAAGATTATCGGTATTGACCTTGGTACTACAAATAGCTGCGTCGCCGTGATGGAAGGC
>DVLH01000106.1 GCA_018715585.1 Candidatus Aphodomonas merdavium | reverse complement strand
TCGGCGAGGAACGGCCGGACGCGGCGGGACGGACGGTGGGCGCGGCAATCGTGCTTTTTGCCATCGTGGCAGGCGCGCTGACGCTGGTGATGACCGTGTTTACAAGGCCGCTCGTGGTTTGGATGCAGACGCCGGCCGAGGCGGTTGAACATGCCGTGGCGTATGTGCGCATCTGCTCGTTTGGCATTGTGTTTATCACAGCGTATAATGTGCTCAGCGGAATTTTTCGCGGTTTAGGCGATTCGAAGCGGCCGATGATCTTTGTGGCAATTGCGTGCGTGGTAAACATTGGCGGAGATTTGCTGCTGGTGGGCGCTTTTCGCATGGATGCAGCCGGGGCGGCTCTTGCAACCATCGGCGCGCAGGCGGTCAGCGTTGTGCTTTCGTTGGTGATTATTCGGCGGCAAAAGTTGCCCTTTCGCCTTCACCGCAAATGCATCCGGTTTGACCGGGTCGAAATCGGCGCTACGCTGCGTATCGGCGTGCCGGTTGCGGCGCAGGATGCGCTCGTGCATCTTTCATTTTTATTGCTCAACGCCATCGTCAACCGCATGGGCCTCATGCAGTCGGCAGGATATGGTGTGGCAGAGCGTGTGACGGGGTTTATCTTCCTCGTGCCCTCGGCGGTAATGGCCGGCGTTTCAACGCTCGTGGCGCAAAATATGGGGGCGGGCCGCGAGGACCGCGCACGGCAAACGCTCTTTACGGCGATGGGCGTAGGGGTATGCGCAGGCGCCGTGCTGTTTGCGGCGGGGTTTTTCTTTGGAGACCGGCTTTCTTCGGTTTTCTCGGGAGATGCGGAAGTGGTACGCCAGTCGGCACAGTATTTGCGCGGGTTTTCGGCGGACTGCCTGTTGACGTGCGTTCTCTTTGCGTTCACGGGTTATTTTAATGGCTGCGGACGCTCGCTGTATGTGATGGTGCAAGGGGTTGCCACGTCGTTTCTTGTGCGCGTGCCGGCGTCCTATTTGCTTTCGCTGGGCGAGGAGGCGACGCTTTTGCGCATTGGCCTTGCCGCGCCGCTGGCGACGGCGGTGGGAATCGCGATGTATTTGTATTTTTATCGCCGCATGCGGCGGAGGCATGGGGATGCATGCTGGACTTGACGGGAAGGGAGAAAGCGTGCTATTTTGACTTTTGAAGGCAACGGCGGAGGGCGTGGGAATGATCAAGCAGGATAAGCGGGAGAAGATTTTGCGGGGACTGTTGCGGGCAGCGTGGATCGGCCTGCTTGTTGGAGCGCTGGCGCTGTGCGCCTATGTGAGCGGCGACCGCAATTTTGGCACCTATTTTTATCGGGGCGAAGGGATTATACGCGACGTGCCGCCAAAGATGCCGGAGCATATCGCATTGGTGGGGGATCTGTGGACGGCGGGAGGCGAGCTGGCGCGCCAAATGGAAAGCGCGTTTGCCCAGCAGGGCTATCAAGTGCGCGTGAACTACCTATCCTGGCCACAGGCACACAGCGGGGAAATTGCCGCGCACCTGCACGAAGGTACTGTTGCGGCCGACGGTGATATCACCGACGCGCTGGGCAGCGATGTGGACACGGTGTTGCTGCTGACCGGCAGCAACGATGTTGCCCAACATATGGGCGCGGATTACTATGCTGTGTCGGTATGCAAGGCGGTGGAGGTGGTAGCCACGGCGGGGAAATTAGCCGTGGTGGTTGAATTGCCGGGCAAGGTGGAGCGTGAGGACACAGGGCTGATGGCGCGTGCCAAGCGGGCCGTCTACTGCCTGCTGTTTGATGGCGGCGAACGAGACGTGGTTGAAAAATACCGCTTAGCGCTGCGCGAAGAACTGGAAGAGAGCGGACTTCCGTGCCTCATTGTCCCATGGGATGATGCGGAAACGGACGGCGGCCTTGCGCCGGTGGCAGAGAACATTGCGGAACAGATTGTTGCGGCGCGCGCGCTGTAGCGGCGATGCATAAAACCGGCTTTCCCGGGCAAGATGGCGCGGGGAGGTCGGTTTTTTGATGGAAACGATTGCCTTTTTCGATGCGAAACCGTACGATAAAATTTGGTTTGATCAGCTGAACACGGAATATACGCTAAACTATTTTGAAAACAATCTCAACGCAAGCACGGCTGTGCTTGCGCGCGGCTGTGCGGGCGTGTGCGCGTTTGTTCATGATGAAATCAACGCCGAGACGATTGAGGCCCTTCATGCGGGAGGATGCAGGATTATCGCGATGCGCTGCGCGGGCGTGAACAACGTGGATGCCAAGGCTGCCGCGGGCCGCATTGCGATTGTGCGCGTGCCGGGCTATTCGCCGCACGCGGTGGCGGAGCATACGATGGCGCTCCTGCTTGCATTGAACCGCAAAGTGCACCGCGCCTGGGCACGCACGCGCGATTTTAACTTCAGCCTTTCCGGCCTGGAAGGCGTGGATCTGTATGCAAAGACGGCAGGCATTGTCGGAACGGGACGGATCGGCCGGGCGTTTGCGGCCATCTGCCGCGGATTTGGCATGAAGGTGATTTGCTACGATCCGTTCCCGATTGCGTTGGAGGGGTGCCGCAACGTCTCGCTTGAGACATTGCTGGAGCAGAGCGACGTCATTTCGCTCCACTGCCCGCTGACGCGGCAATCGTATCATATGCTCGATACGATGGCGTTTTTGAAGATGAAGCGCGGCGTGTTTTTGCTCAACACGTCCCGCGGCGCGCTGGTGGATACGGAGGCGCTTTTGCATGCGCTCAACAGCGGCCGCGTGCGCGGCGCCGGGTTGGACGTGTACGAGGAGGAGTCGGAGCTCTTTTACGAGGATTGGTCGGGCAGCATCGTGCGCGACGACGTGCTTTCCCTGCTGCTTTCCAAGCCCAACGTGCTGTTGACCAGCCATCAGGCGTTCCTGACGGAGGAGGCGCTGCGGGAAATCGCTAGGGAAACGCTCAAGAGCTTTGACGATTTTTTTGCCGGCAGGCCGTTGGAGAACGAGGTGCGCGCATAGAAATATGCAAAAAAGTTTTTCGTGCAGGAAGATTTCCTGCAAGTCCGCCGTCTTATGCCTGGAAAGACAATCAATTCACAAACGAAGGAGGGAAACGATTATGAAGAAAATGATTTGTGCGATGCTGTGCATAGGCTTGGTGCTTGCGGGGATTTCCTGCACGGCCGAGGAGTTGGTCGGCTTTAGCGGAAAGTACAGTGAACAATACATTTACCGCTACACGGCGCCGAACGGCCAGGAGATTTATTATGTATCCAACGAGCCGGAGGATGGACCCGCTGCGCCTGTGCTGGAGGACGTGAATTTTGACGGCGTAGAAGACATCGTCATACCGGTAGCGATTGGTGCTTCCAATTTCTTCTCCGTCTTCTATGTCTGGAACGGCGAGGAATACGTCCGCGCCCGCTGGAACAGCGGCTCCGAAACCGGACTGCCCAACTATACGCTCTACCCTGAGGAGGGCTATGTCGTTTGCGAGACGAACGATGGATATGTCGGCGCGCTGCACCAGCGCTATATTTACCGCTGGGACGGCACCGACCTGGAAGTCGTCCGCTATGCGGTGTCCGACCTGGAGGAGGGCAGCGAGGACAATATCCATGTGAAGGTCTACGAGGCGAACTACGGAGAAGAAGGGCAAACGGATACGCTCATTTGGGAAAAGGTGCTGACCGTTGAGGAGACAGCAAACGATCCTAACGCGTTTGACGAGGAGAGGGAAGTCCTCTGGGGCGATTTGATTTCCTAATACAATACGCGTTTTTTAAACGTGGGCCCGGTTTTTTACCGGGCTCATTTTCTTATATTCTCCATCCCGCGCAAAGCGCGGAGATTAAAAAACGCAGGCGAAAGCCGCTTTTCCCTAAAGAGCCTGCGGCCTTGTTGGAAGCAAAAGGGGCCAAACGCGTGCCGGCAGGATGCGCTGCAAAAAGGAGCGCCGGAAAGCCCTCGGTAGGATGGAGGCGGAGCGGCCCCACAAGGGGCAGGAGAGCAAGGGGAAGCGGGCGGTTAAGGGGATGCTGGCAAAACGGAAGGAAAGGAAAAGGGGATGGGACCCGGGCACCGTGAGGCCCCGGACGATGGCTGGAAAATGAAAACCCCCGGCTTGGGCGGGGGATTGTTTTTGCCGTTTGCGAGCGGTTGAAAAAAACTGTCGCGTTTCTTAGAAGATTCCTCCTGTGATTGGGAAAGAACGTTTGTTGGCCAGACAACTGGACAAAGTGGGTGCGCTATTAAAAAGGAAAAAAGTGCTGCCCACCCTGCAGCCGGCAAGGCGTTGACACCCT
>DVLH01000105.1 GCA_018715585.1 Candidatus Aphodomonas merdavium | reverse complement strand
TGATCTTTTTTTAACGTTTCCTTAAAAATTCCCGCCGTACCGTGCGGCGTTGACGGCCATCAACCGCCATGGTAAAATGATAGGCGGTTTCCAAAGCAAACGTGTGAAAGAGGAGGGAAAGCGCCGTGTTTCGCATCTTATTAGTCGAGGATGACGCAAGCCAGCGTTCCATCCTTTCCGCTGCGCTTAAGGCGGCAGGATACGACGTTTGCTGTGCCGAAAGCGCGGAGCGCGCGCTGGAAATTCTCAACGGCACAAAGGTGGATATGGCCGTATGCGATGTGATGATGCCTGGCATGGATGGGTTTGAGCTCACGCACCAGCTGCGCGATGCCTACCGCGATATGCCTATCATGATTGTCACAGCAAAATGCGAAATTGCCGACAAAGAGATGGGATTCCATGCCGGCACGGACGACTATATGGTCAAGCCGCTGGACCTATCGGAATTTTGCCTGCGCATCAAAGCATTGTTCCGGCGCGCACGCATTGCTGCCGAGCGGCAAATTGCCATCGGCGGCACCGTCATCAGCCTCGAGGATCATACGGTGCGTTACGGTGCGGAACGCATCGTGCTGCCGCGCAAGGAGTTTGATTTGCTCTTTATGCTCATGAGCTATCCGGAAATGGTGCTCACCCGGCGGCAGCTGATGGACGAAATCTGGGGGGTGGATTGCGATACCGGCGAACGCACGGTAGATGTGCACGTCAAGCGCCTGCGCGAAAAGCTCGCCATGATTGAAGATTTTAAAATTGTCACCGTCTGCGGTGTGGGGTATACCATCGAGGTCAACCATGCTTAAACTGCGCGTCAAATGGACGCTATTTGTGGTGCTCATCGAGGTTGCGGCGCTGCTGCTCTCTGGCGGCATCTCAGCGCTGGTCGCCAACGCGCTGCTGACAGAGCAGGTGCGCGCCTCCGAGCAGGACCTTGCAGAACTCGTGCTGCGCGTGCACGAAGAAGAGGAGCTCCCTTTTTCCCGCTTTGAGGAGCTGTTTCGCGAACATTCCGTCTTCCGCCTGAGCGCACTAGCACAAATGCCGGACCTGCCGCAGGAGCAGCTTGACCAGCTTGCACAGGGAGAGCTGGTCTCCACCGGCCGGGGCGATAAAGTCGTTACCTATTTCGCCCTTTCCGGCGTTACGGCCGTTATCAGCCCCTCACCGGCCAACGCGCTGGCCAGCCAGGCCACGCTTCGCTGGCTGCTCAACACGCTGCTGATGTTCGGCGTGGGCCTTGTGGCAATGTGGATGCTCTCCATGGCCATCTCCAAGCCGATTGTGGCTCTAACCCAGGCGGCGCGAAGCGTAGCCGGCGGCGATTTCAGCGCCAAAGTGCCGCTCCGCCCGCAAACGAAAAAGCGTCCCTACGACGAAATCGAAGAGCTCTCCGCCACATTCAACCACATGACCGATGAGCTGAAAAGCTTCGACTACCTGCGCAAGGATTTCATCAGCAACGTCTCACATGAAATCAAATCGCCGCTGACAACCATCAGCGGGTATGCGCAGCTGCTCGCAGATGAAACGCTCGATGCGGCGTCGCGCCGCGAATACATACACAACATCCGCTTGAGTTGCGCACAGCTTTCCGGCCTTTGTGAAAACCTCACGCGCATCTCGCAGCTGGAAAGCGGCAAGCGCAAGCCCATCGCGCAGCCGTTCTCCCTCGATGAACAGCTGCGGCGTACCGTCGCGGCAATGATGCCCGAGTTTCGCCGCAGAGGGCACGAACTGACGGTTGACCTCACGCCTGCGTTTATCGTCTCCGATAAGCTTTTGCTGGAACAAGTATGGCAAAACCTATTGTATAACGCCGCAAAGTTCACCCCGGACGGCGGGCACATTTCGCTCTCGCTCGCCGCGCAGGAGGACGGACGGTTGTGTGTGCGCGTAAAAGATACGGGCGTGGGGATCGCACCTGAGAAAATCACCCATATCTTTGAAAAGTTCTACCAGGCCGATAGCAGCCACCACACCGAAGGCAGCGGCCTGGGCCTCTCGCTCGTCAAGCGCATTCTCGACGCGTGCGGCGGGGAAATCGCCGTACAAAGCGAGCTGGGGCACGGTAGCACTTTCACCGTGACCTTACCCGCTGCAAACCACGGCGCACAGCCAGGCGCACGGCCATCATAAGGAGATCGTTGCAATGGAAAACTGTTTTGCCCTAAAAGGGAATATAATCTGGTCCCGGACGCCGCAGGCGCTCGTTTTTGCGCCGCAGCATTACGCCGTATGCGAAAACGGCGCATGCGCCGGCGTGTTCGCGCAATTGCCGGAGCGCTTTGCGTCCGTGCGCGTCGAGGATTTGGGGCAGCGGCTGATCCTTCCAGGGTTCGTCGATTTGCACCTGCACGCGCCCCAGTATCGAAACGCCGCGCTCGGCTACGACATGGAGCTGTTGGAATGGCTGGACGCGCTCACCTTTCACGAGGAAGCCCGCTACGGCGAGGAAGCCTACGCGCGCAGCGCTTATCATGCCTTTACCCAAGCGCTGCTGTGCACGCCGACGACGCGCGCCTGCGTGTTTGCCACAGCGCATACACGGGCCACGCTGTTGCTGATGGAAATGCTTGAGCAGAGCGGCCTGGAGACATACGTCGGCCGCGTGAACATGGACCGCAACGCGCCGCCGGAGCTGGCCGAAAAGGACGCCGCCTGGGCGCTGGAACAAACGGAAGATTGGATTGAGCGCTCCCTCGCCCGCTTCCACCGCACAAAGCCCATCCTCACGCCGCGCTTTGCGCCCAGCTGCACGCCGGAACTGCTCGCAGGCCTTGGCGCGCTGCGCAAGCGCTACCAACTGCCCGTACAGAGCCACCTGTGCGAAACGATCCCGGAAATTGAATGGGTGCGTTCGCTCTTCCCGGACTGCGCGGATTACGCCTCCGTCTACGAACGCTTCGGCCTGCTAAGCGGCGATACGCCCACTATCATGGCGCACTGCGTCTATTTGAGCGATTGCGAGCGCCAACGCGTCAAAAATGCCGGCGTGTTTATCGCCCACTGCCCGTCTTCCAACACGAACGTGTCCAGCGGCGTCGCCCCGGTACGTTCCTTCCTGGACGACGGCATGCGCCTGGGGCTTGGCACGGACGTCGCCGGCGGGGAAGCGCTGAACCTTTTGCGCGAAGCATCGCACGCCGTATCCGTCTCCAAGCTACGCCGCGTGCTGTTGGGCGGCAAGGAGGGCGCCGTCTCAATGGACGAAGCGCTGTACTTGGCTACGCGCGGCGGGGGCGCATTCTTTGGCAGCGCCGGCGCATTTGAACCGGGGTTCGTTTTCGACGCCGTCGTCTTTGACGACGAACGGCTGCGCCCCGCGCAGGAACTCACGCTGCGCCAGCGGCTGGAAAAGCTTTTCTATCTGGGCGACGAGCGCGAAGTGCAGGCAAAATACGTCGGCGGCCGGCGTGTGCTGTAAAGCGGCGGCTTTGCCGGTTCAAGACGCACATTGGCAAGCGCTTGCCGGGCCCGCCCGCCTTGCCCGCCGCCCACAGACAACCCAACAGCGTTTCTTTTAAAAACAACGTCCCGGGGGGCGCTGTTTTAAAGCTGCGGGGTTGTGTGCTGCATCTGCCGGCGCAGGCAGCCGGAACAACCGCCCCCCTTCCAGCGAATGCCCGAAGCCTTTGCTTCGCTCGTCGGGCGCATCGCCGCCGGCCATGCGGAACCGGCGCGGCCTGTGCGCTTCCCTCGCGCCCTTGCAGGCTATGCTCCCCGGTTCCAACCCTTAACGGCCCTGCTTTTGGGGCGGCCGGGATTTATCTATTTCAATTTTCATCAACGCCCAAAGCCTTTTGCTCAGTATTTTTTCATCAGCATATTAAAAATAACAATCCCCGCAATAACTTGAACCAACAAATATGCGCCAAGATAAAGTACAATGATCCGCGCATTGGCAATGATATCCAAAGCCCCGAGAATACCAAAGGCCAGGATAGAGAAAGAAACAACCAGTAATCCCAAGCTGTAAGCATATCTTCCGGCTCTATCCCTGATTTTTGTTTTTAACTCGTCCTGTTGTTCAATTCGCTCGTTTTCCAGACATT